>CAMLWC010000004.1 GCA_946488855.1 uncultured Mycoplasmatota bacterium | reverse complement strand
GGAATAAAAATATGGCTTGTTCTCGCTATTCTTTAGTCAAAAAATGTTCGTGTGTTGACACAAAGCAATCCATGGTTTGTAGAATTAGGCCTAAGGATAGGTAAAGAAACTTTATTTGATTATATTGATAAATTTGGATTTGGAAGTGTAACAGGAATTGATTTAAATGGAGAAGCAAATGGTATTATATTTGATAAAGATAAAATTGGCGATTTAGAATCGGCAACAACTGCTTTTGGTCAAGGTGTATCAGTAACACCAATACAACTTTCTGTCTATTAAATGATACCCTTACTATTACTAGAGGATTAAATAGTAAATACACTAAAAAATATGATGTTGAGTATGAATATAAGTGTTTGATAAATATATAGACTTAAATACTACTATTAATAAAATATGCCAAAAATCTATGGTATAATAATATATGTAAGTGATAAATTATGGGTATGTTTGAAAAAACAAAAATAATTATCTAAAAGTAATTATATTAAAAAATGTTTTCATTAAAAAGGGAGTATGAAATGAAAAATGTAATTGAAGTTAAAAATTTAATAAAAGAATATAAAGAAATAAAAGCAGTAGATAACTTATCTTTTGAAGTTCATGAAGGAGAAATTCTAGGGCTTTTAGGACCAAATGGAAGCGGTAAAACAACTACCATAAATTGTCTATTATCGTTGTTAAATTATAGTAGTGGAAGTATAAAAATATTTGGTAAAGAGATGAAACCCGATTCTTACGATATAAAATCTAAAATAGGTGTAGTATTCCAAGATGTGGCAGTATTTGAAGAATTAACAGTATATGACAATATAGATTATTTTTGTGGATTATATATAAAAGATAAAAAATTAAGGAAACAATATATAGAAGATGCAATAGAATTAGTGGGTTTAGAAGAATTTAAAAAATTTTATCCAAAACAATTATCTGGAGGTTTGCTTAGAAGATTAAATATTGCTTGTGGAATAGCACATAAACCAAAACTAATATTTTTAGATGAGCCAACAGTAGCAGTAGATCCACAAAGTAGAAATAATATATTAGATGGAATAAAAAAATTAAGAGATAATGGAGCAACAATTATCTACACAACACACTATATGGAAGAAGTAGAAATTATTTGTGATAGAATTATTATTTTAGATAAAGGTAAAATATTAGCAACAGGAACAAGTGATGAATTAAAAGAACTTGCTAAAATAGAAGAAAAAATAACAGTTGAAATAAATGAATTACAAGAAAATTATATAGAAGATATTAAAAAATCAAAAAATGTAGATGAAGTAAAATATACTAATAGTTTGTTACTAGTTACATATACAAAAGGAAAAAACAATCTTGTAGAGCTTATGGAATATTTGAAAGAAAACAAGATTAAATATAACAAAATTTATTCAGAAAGACCAACACTTAATGATGTGTTTCTTGAATTAACTGGAAAGGAACTTAGAGATTAAATGTTTATTCATAATTTTAAATATTCTTTAAAAACTCTTTTTAGAAACAAAGAATTAATATTTTGGACTTTTGCATTTCCAATAATATTAGCAACATTCTTTAACATGGCATTTTCAGATATAGAAAATAGTGAAAAATTAGACATTATAAATATAGCAATTATTCAAAATGATGATTTTAATAATAACGAAGTTTTTAAATCAGCATTTGAAGAAATGAGTGATAAAAATAATAAGGATAGATTATTCGAAACCAAATACACTACAAAAGAAGAAGCGCAAAAATTACTAGAAGAAGAAAAAATAGTTGGTTATATGGAATTAGTAGATAATAAACCTAAATTAACCTTTATAACAAGTGGTATTAATGAAACTATATTTAAATATGTATCAGAAGAAATTATGCAAACAAGTAATATTATAAATAACCTTACTGAAGAAGAAATACAAAACCAAATTATGACAGGCAATTTTAATGTTGACTATGAAAGTATTTATAATAAAGTAATAGAGATTACAACTGAAGAAAATGTTAAACTTAAGAATATTTCGAGTGATAATCTAAGTTATACAATGATAGAATTTTATACACTTATTGCAATGGTTTGTTTATATGGTGGGATACTTGGAACTGTTTCTATAAATCAAAATTTAGCTAATATGTCTAATCAAGGGAAAAGAGTATCAATAGCACCCACAACAAAAGGCAAAGTAATTTTAAGTAGTGTTCTTGCAAGCTATATTACTCAATTAATAGGAGTTGCATTATTATTTATTTATACTATCTTTGTATTAAATGTTGATTATGGTAATAATTTAGGATTAATTATTATTTTAGCATTGGTAGGAAGTCTAGCAGGATTATCATTAGGTACTATGGTAGCAACTACAATTAAATCAAACGAAAATGTTAAAACTGGCATAATTTTATCTATAACAATGTTAGGTTGTTTTTTATCAGGAATGATGGGAATAACAATGAAATACATAATTGATAAAAATATTCCAATTATTAATAAATTAAATCCTGCAAATATGATAACAGATGGTTTATATTCTTTATATTACTATGAAACATTAGATAGATATATATTTAATGTTGTAAGTTTACTTATTTTCGCTTTCATATTGATAGCAGTTTCTTATATCAGTTTAAGGAGGCAAAAATATGACAGTATTTAAAACTTTTTTAAAAATATTGAATAAAAATAAGTTTATTATAATCCTATATACAATGTTTTTAATATTCTTTGGTGGATTTAATATGCAAACAAGTGAAAATAATACAAACTTTGTTGCAAGTAAACCTGATATAATGATAGTAAATTATGATGAAGAAAAAGGAATTACAAAAGATTTAATAAAATATATAGAAGAAAATAGTAATGTAGTAGATTTAAAGAAAAATGAAGATGCAATTAATGATGCCTTATTTTATAGAGATGTAAATTATGTAGTATATATTCCTAAAAATTATAATAAAGATTTTATGGATGGAAAAAATCCTGAAATAGAAATTAAAAGTACAGGAGATTATCAATCATCATTTGCCGAAATGTTGTTATCAAGATACATTAAAGTAGCAAATATTTATCAAAAAAGTATTAATAGTGAAGAAGAATTAATTAGTAAAATAAATGAAACTTTATCTAAAAAAAGTGAAGTCGAAATAACATCCAAATTAGATACTAATATTTTATCAAAAGCAACGTTTTATTATAATTTTGCTAACTACAGTATAATGGCATGTTTGATATATGTTATATGTTTAATTTTAGCAAGTTTTAAAGATATAAAAATTCAGAAAAGAACAATCATCAGTAGTACTAATTATAAAACTTTAAATAGACAATTATTGTTATCAAATAGTTTGTTTTCCATAATTTTGTGGATGATTTATGTTACATTAAGTTTCATTTTAGTAGGGGATATAATGTTTTCTATTCATGGCATTTTTTACTTAATAAATTCATTTGTATTTACAATATGTGCTACCACAATTGCATTATTTATTGGTAATATAATTTCAAATAAAAATGCTATAAGTGGAATAGTTAATGTAATAGCTCTTGGATCGAGTTTCTTATGTGGAGCATTTGTTCCAATGGAATGGTTACCAGAAGGAGTTATAAAAATTGCTCATATTTTGCCATCATATTATTATATAAGTAATAATGAAATTTTAAAGACATTAGAAATTATTAATTTTAATACAATAAAACCAATATTATTAAATATTATAATTATTTTATCTTTTTCTATTATATTTATTATTTTGACTAATATAGTATCAAAAAGAAAACAAAAAATAGGTTAATAATAGAAATATGAAAGAGAGTGGTAGATATGAAAATATTAGAATATGGTGATCCTAAAAATAAAAAAATTATTTTAATTCACGGTTTCCAATGCCCATATCAAATTTGGAATGATTATATCGAATATTATAAAACAAATTATTTTGTAATTGTTCCAATTCTTGCAGGTCATAATGTAAATGATAAAGAAGATTTTATCTCTTTTGATACATGTGCTAAAGAGTTTGAAGAATATTATCTTAAAAGATTTGGTAATAAACTTTTTGCTGTTTATGGTATGAGTATGGGAGGAATTTTTGCAAGCTACATTTGGAAGAATAAAAATATAGAAATTGAAAAATTAATATTAGAAAGTTCTCCTCTCTTATCTTGGAATAAATTTATGATAAGATATTTTACAAATTGGTATTTAGGTATTACTCATAAAGTACAAAATAGAGATGAAAAAACTATTAATCAAGCAGTTGGTACTATTATTAGTAAGGATAAATTAAATATATTTTTAGAACTATGTGATCATCTATCAGATGAAACAATAATCAATTGTGTTAAGGAAGTTGGTAGGTTTAATTTACCAAAGGATATTGATATACCTGATACAGAAATTTATTATTTTTATGGTAGTAAAATAAATGAAATTTTATTTAGAAAAGTAGCAAGATATTTAGAAAAAAATTATAATGCAACGACTATTTGTTTGAAAGGAAAAGGCCATTGCGAAGATGCAATAATTAATTCTAAAGAACATATTAAAACATTAAATAAAGTACTAAAAAAATAAATTAAGTTACCTAAACGTCAATCGTTTATAATAAATGTTGATAAAATAGTTACTAAAATAAAGCATTGTTTTTAATATTATTAGTAATAAATTAAATATTTATTTTAAAATATTAGGGTTAAAACAATGTTTTTTTTAATTACAATATTTTCAAACACGATTAAATATGATATAATTTAATCGTGAAAGGAAATGATAATGTGGAATATGAAAATAAAATTTTAAATTTATTTAAAAATGGCTATCTAACTACTAAAGATGTTAATGATAATAATATTCCTAGATTTTATTTAACTAAACTTATTAAAGAAAGCAAAATAGAAAGAGTAAGTCGTGGAGTATATATTAAGAAAAATGAATTGGTTGATGAATTTGTTATTTTACAAAGTAAAAGTAAGAATGCAATTTATTCAAATATGACTGCTTTATATTTACATGGATTTTCTAATAGAATTCCTTTAAAATATGATATTACTATTAATAATGGATATAATGGATCACTTCAAAAAAATAATAATGTTAATTTATTTTATACCAAAAAAGAACTCTTAAATTTAGGTGTAATTAATTATAAACTAGATTCAGGTAATATTATTAGAGTTTACGATTTAGATAAAACTATTTGTGATATTATTAAAAATAAAAAGAAATTAGATTCGGAATTATTTAATAAAGCTATTAGAGAATATTTTTATAGTAAAAAGAAAAATACTTTAAAATTATATGAGTATGCTAAAAAGATGAATATTTATAATAAAGTAAGAGATACATTTGAGGTTCTTAAATGATTAAAAATAAAGATAGTTTAAAAGCAAAAGCATCTAATTTATCAAAACAAACAAATATTCCTAATAAATATATAATTCAAAATTTTATGTTTGAAGCATTATTAAAAAGAATATCTAATTCAGTTTATAAAGATAAGTTTATTATTAAAGGTGGTCTATTATTATCTTCTATCTTTGGTGTTAATTTAAGAAGTACAATGGATCTAGATACTACAATTAAAGGATTACCATTAAATAAAAGTACAATTACAAAAGTAATTACAGAAATAATAAATATCGATTTAAAAGATAATATAACTTTTGAAATAAAAAATATTAAAGATATTAGAGAAGAAGATTTATATTCAGGGTATAATGTTAACTTAAAAGCAGACTTTGATGGATTAAAAATTAATTTAATGATTGATATAACAACAGGTGATGTTATTACTTATAAAGAAGTAGAATTTAATTATATTACATTATTTGATAATGATACTATTAATATTATGACTTATAATTATGAAACTATAATAGCAGAAAAATTTGAATCAATAATAAGTAGAAATATTGATAATACTAGAATGAAAGATTATTATGATTTATATATGTTTGTTAATTTAAAATGGAATGATATTAATAAAGAAACTTTAAGAAAAGCAATTATTAATACATCAAAAAATAGAGAAACTTTAAGTTATATTGAAAATGCTAATGAGTATATAAACTTAATTGAAGATGATTCAAAATTAAAATTATTATGGAATAATTATTTTAGTATCTGTTTGATTGAAATCTTTTTAAATAAATTGTTAAATATATAAAATAGAAAGTATTATAGGCATTTTTTATGGATAAATTAGTTAAAATTAATATGGATATGGGATTATTAGAATATGAAATGTATCAAGATATTCCCAAAATAGAAATTGGTTTTTAAAATCCAATTTATGGAAAAAATTATAAAACAAATGAGGGAACTAGTAGTAGTTATATTATAAATTTAGATAATTAAATAAGTATTTTCAATAGTATACTATTAAAATAATAAATAAAACATATACTTAAATGGGTGAGTATATGTTTTTTAAAAATATTCATATTAGAATTAAAATAGTGATGTTAGTAATATTTTTATTTTTTATATTAATAATTGGCAAAGTTTTTTATATCCAAGTATTTGAATATGAAAAGTTAAATAATTATGCAACTAGTTTATGGAGTAGAAATTTACCAATAGAAGCCAATAGAGGAAAAATATATGACCGAAATGGTGTTGTTTTAGCGGATAATATAACGACTACATCTTTAGTATTAATACCTAATCAAATTGAAGATAAAGAAAAAACTGCTGAATTAATAGCGCCTATTTTAAATATAACTTATGAAGAAATGTATGAACATGTTTCAGTAAAATCTTCTATTGAAAGAGTTCATCCTGAAGGTAGAAGATTAGATTATGAAACTGCTGATAAAATAAATGATTTAGATTTACCTGGAGTATATTTATTAAAAGAAAGTAAAAGATATTATCCATATGGAAGTATGTTAGCCCATACTTTAGGATTTGTTGGTATCGATAATCAAGGATTATCAGGGCTAGAATTAATGTATGATGATTACTTAACTGGAAGTTATGGAGCGATAAAATTTTTTAGTGATGCTAAAGGAAATAAATTAAAATTATCAGAAATATATGAACAACCACAAGATGGTATTGATATATATTTAACTGTTGATTACAATATTCAAGTTGCTTTAGAAAGTGAATTAGATAATGCTATAAGTAAATATAATCCTGATCAAGCATTAGGAATAGTTATGAATCCTAAAACAGGAGAGATTCTGGCAATCGCTTCACGACCAACTTTCGATCCAAGTAATTATCAAGATTATTCAACCGAAATAATTAATCGTAATTTACCTATATGGATGACATATGAACCTGGGTCTACTTTTAAAATAATTACTTTGGCGACTGCTTTAGAGGAGAATATTGTTAATTTAGAGGAAGAACATTTTTATGATAGTGGCTCTGTTAAGGTAGGTGGCGCTACTATTCATTGTTGGAAACACGGAGGTCACGGCGATCAAACATTTTTACAAGTCGTTGAAAACTCTTGTAATCCAGGGTTTGTAGAATTAGGCTTAAGGATAGGCAAAGACACTTTATTTGATTATATTGATAAATTCGGTTTTGGTAGTATAACAGGAATTGATTTAAATGGAGAGGCTAATGGTATTATCTTTGATAAAGATAAAATAGGTGATTTAGAATTAGCCACATCGGCCTTTGGTCAAGGTGTATCAGTAACACCAATACAACAAATAACAGCAGTTTCAGCAGCAATTAATGGTGGTAATTTATATACTCCTTATATTGTTAAAAGTTTAAACGAACCAGAAACTAATTCAGTAGTAGTTGAAAATAAACCTAGTGTAACAAGAAAAGTAATAACAGAAAATACTAGTGCGAAAGTAAGATATGTTTTAGAAAGTGTTGTTGCTAATGGAACTGGTAGAAATGCTTATATATCAAATTATCGTGTAGGTGGTAAAACAGGTACAGCACAAAAAGTTGAAGATGGAAAATATTTAGTGGGTAATTATATAACATCTTTTATGGGTTTTTTGCCTGCAGATGATCCTGAAGTAGTAGTTTATATAGCAATAGATAACGCTAAAGGAGTAACACAATATGGTGGTACAATTGCAGCACCAATAGCTAAAAATGTTTTAAATGCCGCAATTTCTGCTTTAAATATCGAGCCAAGATATGATGGTATGACTAAAGAATATAATTATGGTGATAAAAGATATTATACGGTTCCTAATGTAATTGGATTGGATACTAAAGAAGCGGTATCTAACTTAAAAGAATTTAAAGTTGAATTTAGTGGTAGTGGTAATAAAGTAATTCATCAATCGCCAAGTGAAGGAAGTTATTTAGCAGAAGGTGAAGTAATAAGATTAATGTTAGGAGATGAATAATGTTAACAAAAGTTGCTTTTGTAGTAATGTTAAGTTTTATTTTATCAATTGTCTTAGGTTTTTTAATTATTCCTTTTTTAAAAAAGAAAAAATTAGATCAAATATTAAATAGATATTTAGAAGAAACTCATAAGAAAAAAAGTGGTACTCCAACGATGGGGGGAATAATTTTTATAGTTCCTACAATATTAATTATTTTATTTTTACTATTACTAAATATAATTGAATTAAATTATAGTTTACTAATAGTAATATTTACGTTTTTAAGTTATAGTTTAATAGGTTTTATAGATGATTATTTAATTATTATTAAGAATAACAATAATGGTTTAAGTGAGAGTGCAAAATTTGTATTACAATTATTTGTTGCAGTTATATTTTTCTATTTATTTATGAAAGCCGGTAACGAACCATTACTTTGGATTCATACAATTAACTTAAGATTAGATATTGGTTGGCTATATGGTTTATTTATATTGTTCGTTTTAGTTGCTTCTAGCAATGCTGTTAACTTAACTGATGGCTTAGATGGATTAGCAGGCGGTCTATCAATAATTGCTTTTTTAACTTTTGGTATTATTGCTTATGATACTGGCTGGTTAGAAGGTTATGAAAGTGTTGCTTTATTTTGTTTTGCTTTAGTTGGTAGTATTTTAGGATTTTTAGTGTTCAATGCTAATCCAGCTAAGATTTTTATGGGGGATACTGGTTCTTTAGCATTAGGAGCAACTCTAGGCAGTATTGCTATTATTACAAGACATGAGTTATTATTAGTTTTAATAGGAATAGTTTTTGTTGTTGAAACATTAAGTTGTATAATTCAAAGAACATATTATAAATTTACTAAAAAAAGATTATTTTTAATGACACCGATACATCATTCTTTTGAAAAAAAAGGATGGGACGAACATGATATAGTAAAACTATTTTGGATAATCGGTTTAATTGCTTCATTATTTGCCTTAACTTTTGGTGTTATAATTTAGTTGAATAATTATTTAAATTATTATAAAATAATAATAGGTGAGAAAATGATAGAAAAATATATCCCTATTATTGATGAAATCGGTTTAAAATATAATTACCCAGATAATATAAAACATTTATTATATGTAGTATTACCTGCTTTTGTTATTAAATATAAAAAAGAACAATTTATTATTGATTGCTTGAATAATATTCCTATTGTTGTAACTGGCAAAGAAGATCCTAAAATTCAAGCATTATATGTAAGTTATCCTTATTTGGAAGACATAATTAAAACGAAAAAAGTAATTTTTTTGAATAGATATAATAACATTCCATTTTTACAGTTATTAGATAATTTAATTCACGAACTAAATCACGCCATCAATTCATATAAAAATGAAATATTAATTGATAATGAATATTTTTATTTAAGGACTGGTCTAACTAAAACTAAATATAGCATAAAAGAAAAGAAAATTATCGATAAAAATAAGAGTTATGTTTTAGAAGAAATAATTAATTCTAAACAAACAGAAAATTTAATTAATATTATTGCCAATTTAGAAAGTGATGATGAGGCAATAAAAAATACTATTTATGCTGTAAAAAATAGTATCAATGGCAGTTATATATCACCTGCTTATTTTAGTTTAAAATATTATTGTCAAAAACTATTAAATAATAAAACATTTTTATTAACTTTAGAAAATTTAAGAATCGATGGCAATATCGATGATATTGAAAAATGGTTTAATGATATATATGGTGAAGATGGTTATCAACAATTAATTGATACTTTATTTGAATTAAAAGAATTACAAAATAAAAAGGGAATGTTTGTTAAAAATAAAATAAACAAATTAGCGATTAAATTAATTAAAATAAGTAATAGATTTAATAAGAATTGTAACTTAAAAGCATGAATTATGCTTTTTTGTTTTTCATAAAATTAATAGAGGGATAATTATGAAAAAATATAATTTAACTTTATTAATAAGTGTAATAATAATAAGTGTTTTTGGTGTTTTGATGATTTATTCTGCTTCTTATATATGGGCAGAATATAAATATGGTGATGCTTTAAAATATGTTAAAAATCAAGGATTGTTTTTTATAGTTGGTTTAATTTTAATGATTATAATAAGTAAAATAGATTATAAAATATATTTAAAAAAATCTAATTTAATTTTAATTAGTTGTTTGGTTTTATTAATATTAGTTTTAATCCCAGGTGTTGGTACTGTTAGAAATGGTAGTCGAAGTTGGTTTGGTATTGGTTCATTTGGTATTCAACCTAGTGAATTTACAAAATTAGGATTGCTGATATTTGTATCTAAGTATTTAGCATATAATGAAAAAGCAACAAAATCTTTTAAAGGTATTTTACCGATTTTAGTATTACTTTTATTAATATTTGGACTTATTATGTTACAACCTGATTTTGGAACAGGTACTATTATTGTAATGTCTATAATTGGTTTGTTATTTGTAGGCGGGGTTGATTTTAAATATTTTATTAGATTAGGTGTTGTAGGAGTAATAGGTGTAGTAGGTTTAATTTTAGCAGCACCTTACAGACTTAGTCGAATACTTTCATTTATAAATCCGTGGAGTGATCCTTTAGGTAGTGGATTTCAAATTATTCAAAGTTTATATGCTATAGGACCAGGTGGATTATTTGGTTTTGGAATAGGTAATTCAAGACAAAAACATTTCTTTTTACCTGAACCTCAAACAGATTTTATATTTTCAATAATAAGTGAGGAATTAGGTTTTTTAGGTTGTTTAATAATTATTACTTTATTTGTTATTATTTGTTATAATGGATTTAAAATATCACGTAATTGTAATGATTTATTTGGTAAATATTTATCGTTTGGTATAATATTTCAAATTGCTTTTCAGGCTTGTTTAAATTTAATGGTTGTAGTAGGATTAATACCAGTAACGGGTGTTACATTACCATTTTTATCTTATGGAGGTTCTTCATTACTAATAACTTTATGTAGTGTTGGCATAGTACTTAATATAAGTAAACATAATTGTAAATAATATAAATAAAATATCTAAACATATTAAATATTTATTTTAGTATTTGCATCATACAATAAAATGTAATATTACTTTTTTAGTTTTTATTACATTAATAGAAGTGAGGTGAATACATGATTTTTTATAATAATAGTTGCTGTTGTCAGAGACAGCATAATTGTTTTTCTAATGGATCTTTTTATTCTTTATTTATAGGATTAGATGATAAATGTAAGGGTGTTCAAATTATACCTACAGAAGACGCGTTAAATTTTGTTGAAGAAGTATGTAAAAAGTATTTTGTTAATGGTTTTACTATTTTAGTTGGTACAGGAGCTAATAGAGATAGTGAAACGGGAATTGAAAATTCTATTTATGTTATGGCAATAAATGCATGTGAAAATTCAGTATTTGAAGTAGCACGTATTTTAAGATATGAATTTAATATCACAGAAGTTTTAATCGAAAGAAATAGAACACAATATTTGTATCTTAATAATTGATTGTAAAAATATATAATATATAAATTAAAATCTTATTTTCTTAATTTGAAATAACAATTTTTATAAATATTTAAAATAAGTTTAATAACTAAATAAAATATTAAATTATTTATATTATACATCATTATATTTAATATTAAGTTAGTTTTTAATTTAAATTGTAGCAATATTTATCTAAAAATAAGCGACATAATTACTTTAAATGATGTTATATTACTTATGGTAGATTTAGCTTATTAATTACATTATGCAGTATTGGAATAGTATTAAATATTATTGAAAAATAAAGTTTTTTGTAAATTTTATTAAAATAATTGTTATAATATAATAAAGAGGTATGTTGTATGAGAATTTTACATTGTTTTAATTGGAAATTAAATGATATAATTTCTATTTTAAGTAAAGTGAAAGAACAGGGATTTGATGCAATTCAAATTAATCCTATTCAACCATTAAAAGAGGATGGATTGAAAGAATGGTGGATGTCTTATCAACCAATAGATTTTGAAATAGGAAATTATTTTGGTACGAAAGAAGATTTAAAATTGCTATGTGATGAAGCTTCAAAATATGACATTAAAATATTTGCTGATGTTGTTATAAATCATATGGGAGCATCAATTGATGATAATTTTAAACCTCATCCAAGAGTCAATTCAAGATTACAAAAATCAGAATATTGGCGAAATAAAGTTAAAGTTAAAGATTGGAAAAATAGACAAGATGTTATACATAATTGTATAGATTTACCTGGATTGAATGTTTATCATAAAGATGTAGAAGATATGATAGTAATATTTTTAAATGAATTAATTGATTGTGGAGTAATGGGCTTTAGATTCGATGCTGCTAAATCAATTGGATTACCAAGTGAAGGCTATCGTTTTTGGCCAAATATAATTTATAGGTTAGATAAATATGGTTTATTTTTATATGGTGAAGTTATTTTTGAAGAAGACATAAAAATTCGTGATGAATATGCTATGTATATGCATGTTTTAGGAAATTACGATTGTTCTAATAAAGATCAAATGGTAAAATATATTGAAAGTCATGATACATTTTTAAGTGAAGACGCATTGGGATATAGTAAAAATTGGCCTAGTAAGTTAGTTGTTGATGAATATTGTAATTTAGTTAAGTATTATGAAAATACATTATTTTATATAAGACCTTTTGATGATTCTTGGCAAAGTCAAAAAATAAAAGAAAGTCATAAAAAAGAAAAAATAAAATTATTAAAATTAAAAAAATAATATAAGGAAAATACATATTTTTCTTTTTTTTATGATAAAATAGAAATAAAAAAGGAGAGAAATATGATAAAAACAAAAAAACAAGGATTATTAATTGTGATATCTGCTCCATCAGGTGCAGGAAAAGGTACAATAATTAGTAAAATGCTAGAAAAAAATAATAATTTATGGCTTTCTGTTTCTGCAACAAGTAGAAAAATGAGAACTAATGATATAGAAGGTAAAACTTATTATTTTTATACAAAAGAAGAGTTTCAAAATAAAATTAGTGAAAATTATTTTTTAGAATATGCAATGTATGCTGATAATTATTATGGTACACCAAAGAAATATATTCAAGAACATCTTGATAATGGAGAAGATGTTATATTAGAAATTGAAATACAAGGTGCTATGCAAATTAAAAAATTAATACCAGAAGCTTTATTTATTTTTATAATGCCTCCTTCATTAAAAGAATTAAAAAAAAGATTGGTAAACAGAGGAACTGATACAACTGAAATAATTTTAGAACGTTTTAAAATTGCATATAAAGAAATGAATGAAGTTACAAAATACAATTATGTAGTTATTAATGATGAAATAGACAACGCTGTTGATAAAATATTATCTATTATTAAGGCTGAAAAATGCCGAGTTGATAGAATAGAAGAAGTATTTCTAAATACGGAAGAAGAATATATGCATGAAATGTTGATTGATAAGAATTTAGATAATGATCCTTTAGAAATAAATTAAAAAATATGGAAAATCCATATTTTTTAATTTATTCTAGTAATAGATACACATCCTGAATATAAATCATTTGGAACTAATTCGAAATCTACTTCAGAAGCATTTACTAATCTATAACTTCCTCCAGCTGTAGCTTCAAAAATAGCATTTCCATTAATTGTTCCAGTTTGACAACATGATACTTTGTTATGTGTTGATGAATGTGCAATTAATTCGGCATTTGGCCAGAATTTTCTGAATTCTATACTTAATGCTTTATCTTCACATTCTTTTCCTTTGTTTCTAACATTAACCCACCAATGAATTATGTAAATTCCTTTTTCTGGTATAGAAAAATCACCAGTTATTGGACTATATGATATTTTATTTGATAAGTTAGTATTTTGAAATAAAATTGGATTTTGTTTAGGAACAGTTGAATTTGATAAGTCATGAACCATAGCATAACTTTGAAATGATTCTCCTTGAGGTCCAGTAGGTCCAGTAGCGCCTTGAGGCCCAGTAGGTCCAGTAGGTCCAGTAGGTCCAGTAGCTCCAGTAGCGCCTTGAGGTCCAGTAGGTCCAGTAGCACCTTGAGGCCCAGTAGGTCCAGTTAATCCTTGAACTCCTGTATCTCCAGTTCTTCCTTGAGGCCCAGTAGCACCTTGAGGCCCAGTACATCCTGTACAACCACATGGCCCTTGAGGCCCGGTAGGTCCGGTAGGCCCAGTAGGTCCAGTTTCACAAATATCGATTAAACATTTTATTACTTGACAAAGACAGTCATTAGTACAATCAGAATTATACTCAGTTAAATTATTATCCATATTTAATTCTCCTTTCGATAATATATTATGTAATATTAAAAAAAGTGAATAAGCAAATAACTATAATAAAAAACGAAAATACATTCGTATTTCTATTTACAATATATTTAATAAATGTTAAAATTTTTATAAAGGTGACATTTATGGAAAAAATTATATTTCATATTGATGTTAATAATGCTTTTTTATCTTGGACGGCAATTGAATTATTAAATAATGGTTATAATTATGATATTAGAAATTCTTATGCTGTAATTGGTGGAGACCCTAAAGCTAGAAAAGGAATTGTATTAGCTAAATCAAATTCTTGTAAAAAATTAGGAATTTATACTTCAATGAATCTATATGAAGCAAAAAAGAAATGTAATATACTAAAAATATTTCCACCAAATTATAAATTTTATAGTGAAATGAGTAATAAATTATTTACTTTATTAAATAAATATACACCTGATATAGAAATTGCTAGTATTGATGAATGTTATTTAGATTATGGAAAGGTAAAAAAAATATATGGGGATCAATATGAGTTTGCTAAAAAATTACAAAAAGAAATATATGAAAAATTGGGCTTTACAGTAAATATTGGCATTGCTAATAATAAGTTATGTGCTAAAATGGCTAGTGATTTTAGTAAACCAAATAAAATTCATACTTTGTATAATTATGAAATAGAATCTAAAATGTATCCTCTACCAATTAATGAATTATTTATGATAGGAAAAAAAACAAGTGAAAAATTAATTAATTTAGGTATTAAAACAATAGGTGATTTAGCTAATTTTCCTTATGAAAAATTATATATTTATTTTAAAAATCAAACAACTTTTTTGATAAATCAAGCTAAAGGAATAGATAATAGTGAAGTGGATAGTACTATTTCTACTCCAAAAGGTATAAGTAATGAATTTACTTTAGATAGAGATATTATTAATAAGGAAAAATTATATCCATATTTAATGAATTTATGCGAAACAGTAAGTATAAGACTAAGAAAACAAAATAAATATGCTAATGTTATATGTGTAATTTTAAAGGATAATTATTTTAAAAGAAAATCTCATCAAAAAAAATTAGTTAATGCTACAAATATAACAACAGAAATATATAAGGTAGCTAAAGAAATATTAGATGAAATGTGGAGTGAAGAAAAAGTTAGATTAATAGGAGTTAGATTAGATAAATTAACTGATAGTGTAAATTATCAAGGATCTTTATTTGATGCAGAAAATAGTAATGATTCTAAAGTAGATAATGTTATTGATACTTTGAAAGAAAAATATGGTAGTAAAATTATAACCAAAGCAAGCTTAAAAAATAGTAATAAGCAGTTTAAAAATTTATAAAAATATGCTAATATATTTAAATATCTAAAGGAGATTTATTATGGAAAATAATAGTTTGAATAAAAATGAATATGAAGATTTAAGTAAATTGATTAATATTACTATAAAAATAGTAAATTTATATAATAAATTATATCAGTTGGAATTAAATGAAAAAAAACACACAAAGGAATATAATTTATTTGTATCAAAATTAAAACAATGTCTTACTATTGAAAATAATATCTACAATCAAATTATGCGTAATTTAGAAGAAAATAAAAAGATTATATATTATTTAACAGAAAAATATAATAAAGAATTAATACATCAAAATTATTCAAATCAATTACTTAAATTAGATGAAATGATGATAATTACTAGAATTATTTCAAAATTATCAAGAAATTTTATGAATAATTTTGATAAAACATTATCACAGGAAAAAGCACAATTATATCATTCAATTTATAATAGTATTAAAACAAAGAATATTATATTTGTTGATATTGTTAAATGTTTTTTACCGATTGTATCCGAAATAACTGAAAAGCAAAGCGATTTAAATATTACTAAATATTTAAAAAAAATAAAATATGCAACGAGTTGTATATATCAGGAAATAGAAAAAGAAATGATAATAAGCAATTTTGAAATAAATAAAAATCCATATATTAGTTATAAATTTTTTGGACAAATGAATGGATGGCCTTTAGAATTAATTAATGAAGTAACTAAAGTTTATTGTATTGAATTTTATACTAATATTTTAAATTCAATGTTAGTTTATGATGATAAAGATTTATTAGATAAAAGTATAATGGCTGAAATGTTAATTAATCAATCATTTTTAAGGGCTATTTATCTTTTACTTGATGATGAAACGATTATGGATTTAAATAGTGAATTTCATGATTTAATAGATGATGATGATTATCAATCAATCTTAAATAATAGAGAAATTGTGATAGATTTAATTATAAAATCATATAAAAAAGTTAAATTTGATAAATCTATTCCAAAAATTATTTCATTAAAATTATAAAAATTATCAAAAAAAATTGTAATTATGTGAAATTTGTGTTAAAATAACAAATAGGTGATTTAAAGATGGACTTAAATGAAATAAAAAATTCATTAAATTCCAATCCTAATTTGACTGATGACATCAAAGAATGTTTAATGGAATTAATATATTTATTTAATAGTAAATTTCCTAATGTAAAATTAGAAAATTTAAATGAAAGATTAAAAACTTTAAGTATAATTAGAGGAAGTAAATTTTTAATAAAAAAATCTTCTTATTATAATCCAATATCTAATGAGTTATTAGTTAGTATTGTAAAATTAGAAAATAATGATTGTAAACATATTTTGATGAGAGAATTATTAAATATTATTACAGCTAAAGATAATTTTACTGGTTTTAATAAAGATAATGCTTATGAAGCTTTAAATATTGGGTATACAGAAAGATTAGCTAATTTTCTAGTTGGTAATGAAACAGAATCTGAATATGAAGATGAAATAGTAGCAAGTAATTTATTAGAAAAAATAATTGGCGAAGACAAAATGTTTGATGCATATTTTAATAATGATGCTAGTTTAATATTTGGAAATTAAAGGAGTATAATTATGCAAGAATTTAATAATGCCGCTAATTATAATTTAGGTCGAGGCGGAAGATTAACTGAAGTTTGTGCTAAAGGTATTTCTTTAGCTCAACAATGTGGTAAATTAGAAGAAGTAATAACATATCTTCAAGAATTACCTCCAGCTTCATCTTTTAATACACCTAGTCAAGGTTTAGATGAGTTGATTGCTGGATTAAGTAATTTACAAGTAACACAAACAATAGAAGAAACAAAAGTAAGATAAACGATGAAAAAGAAGTAGTATTAAAAGTAATTATTAATAGAGAGAATGTGGTTGGTGGAAACATTTAATAATCTTTTAAGAATTCACCTTTGGAGTTTATTTGGTGACGCATTATAGTCTTTGAGTATAAATTAAGGTGGTACCACGAGCAATTCGTCCTTTAGGATGAGTTGCTTTTTTATTTGAAAGGAATGATTGAAATGGAAAATATAAAAAATGATGTTTTAAAAGAAATAGAAAATATAAATGATACAAAAACTTTATATGATTTAAGAGTTAAATATTTGGGCAAAAAAGGTATTATTAGTGAGTTGTTAGCTAATTTAGGTAAATTATCAATTGAAGAAAAGAAAAAACAAGGACCTATTATTAATAGTTTAAAACAAGAAGTTACTAAAATATTTGATGAAAAAAATAAAGAAATTGAATTAAATATTTTAAATGAAAAATTAAAAAATGAAAAAATTGATATTAGTTTACCAAGTACTAAAATAGCTAATGGTGCTCCTAATATATTGGAAAAATTAATTGAAGAAGTAGAAGAATTGTTAATGTCTATGGGGTATGATGTAGTAGACGGGCCTGAAATAGAAGAAGATAAATTTAATTTTGAAATGTTAAATATACCAAAAGGACATCCAGCAAGAGATGCACAAGATACTTTTTATATTGAAGGAGAAGAAATATTATTAAGAAGTCAAACATCTCCTGTACAAGTAAGAACCATGCTAGCAAATAAAGGTGAAAAACCAATTAGAATGATTTGCCCTGGTAAAACATATAGAAGAGATGATGATGATGCAACTCATTCACATCAATTTAATCAAATAGAAGGATTGTTAGTTGATAAAGACATTAGTTTATCTGATTTAAAAGGAACAATTGATGTTATAGTAAAAAAATTATTTGGTCAAGATATAAGCACTAGATTTAGACCAAGTTATTATCAATTTACAGAACCTTCAGTAGAAGTTGATATTAGTTGCTTTAATTGTAAAGGTAAAGGATGTAATATTTGTAAAAATACTGGTTGGATAACTGTAGCAGGTGCTGGTATTGTTCATCCTAATGTACTTAAAATGGGCGGATATGATCCAAGTATCTGGTCTGGATTTGCTTTCGGATTTGGAGCTGAAAGATTAGCTATGTTAAAATATGGTATTAATGATTTAAGAGTATTTTATAATACTGATTTAAGAGAATTAAATACTTTCGATAGAAAGGATGTTGAATAAATGATAAGTTTAGAGTGGGTTAAAGATTATATTGATATATCAGATCAAGATTTAAAAGAATTAGCTGTTAAAATAACTAAAGCTGGTATTAATGTTGAAAAGGTAATTACTAATCATATCGATAATTTAGTTATTGGTGAAGTAATTGATTGTATTGACCATCCTGATAGCGACCATTTACATGTTTGTCAAGTAGATGTTGGTAGTAAGGTTACCCAAATTGTATGTGGGGCTCCTAATGTAAGAAAAGGATTAAAAGTAATTGTTGCTTTACCAGGAGCAGTATTACCAGGCAATTTTGAAATTAAAAAAAGTAAAATTAGAAATCAAGAATCTAATGGTATGATATGTGCATTATATGAATTAGGTTTAGAAGAGAAAACAGAAGAAGCTTATAATAGAGGTATTGAAGAATTAGATAGTAACGCTAAAGTAGGTGATGATCCTATTAAATATTTAGGATTAGACGATACTTTATATGAATTAGATGTTCATAAACATAGAAATAATGATTGTTATTATCATATTGGTTTTGCTTATGAAATCGCAGCTATTTTAAATAGAAAAGTAACTTTACCTGATGATTCATTTAAAGAAATAGAAGATTCCATTAAAAATCATTTTAATTTAAAAGTTGAAACTAAGAAATGTCCTTATTATTTAGCTAAAATGGTTACTGATGTAAAAATAAAAGAATCACCAGATTTTATAAAAAAAAGATTACTAGCAGCAGGTATGAGACCAATTAATAATGTAGTAGATATTTCTAATTATGTAATGTTAGAATATGGTCAACCTCTACATTTCTTTGATAAAGATAAGTTAGGTAATAATATTTTAGTAAGAGAAGCAAATAATGAAAATATTGTTACTTTAGATGGAAAAGAAAGAAAATTAACTAATGATATAGTTATAACTGATGGTAATAATCCTGTTTGTATTGCTGGTGTTATGGGTGGAGAAAACACTGAAGTAGATGAAAATACAAAAACTATTTTAATTGAATCTGCTATATTTGATGCGGTAAGTATTAGAAATACGGCTAATAGATTAGATTTAAGAAGTGAAGCATCTATTAGATATGGTAAAGGATTAAATTATGAATATACTAATAAAGCAATTTTAAGGGCTTGTCATTTATTAGAAAAATATGCTGATGCTAAGGTTTTAAGTGATATGGTTATTCATGATGAAATAGATAAAAAAGAAAAAATAGTTGAATTTAAACCTTCTGAAGTTGATAAAATGTTGGGTATTACAATAAGCGAAGAAGATATGAAAAAAGAACTAGAAAGATTAGATTTTAAGTATAAATTAGATAATGATAAATTTATTGTAACAATACCTAATAGAAGATTGGATATTGATCCTAACGTTAATGACATAGCTGAAGAAATAGGAAGGCTGTATGGATATCATAATTTAGTATCAACTTTACCTAAAGTAGATATTAAAAAAGGTGAATATATTGGTAATGTTAAATATCGTAAATTAATTTCAAAAAGATTAAGATCTTTAGGATTAAATGAAGTTAAAACATATACTTTAGTTTCTAAAGATATGCTTAAATTTAATTATGATAATAAAGAAAATATTATTTTACCAAATCCAATGAGTAATGATAAAGAGGTTGTAAGAACTACATTAATACCTTCATTATTAAATGTTTATAATTATAATAAAACTAGAAAAGTAAACGACATTTTAATTTATGAAATTGCTAAAACATATGACATAAATTATACTGAAGAAAGTAAAATATGCATTTTAATGAAGGGTAATTTTATTAATAATGGTTGGAATAATACTAAAATTAAAGTAGATTTTTATTTAATAAAGGGAATATTAGAAAATTTATTAGATTATTTAGGGCTTAAAAATAGATATAGTTTTAAAACTGATAATATACCTAATATGCATCCTGGTATGTCTGCTAGAATTTTATTAGATCGAAAAGAAATAGGAATAATAGGTAGAATTCATCCAACAGATTCTAAAGATGAAATATATATTTGTGAATTAAGTATGGATAGTTTAATTACTAATATTAAGCCTATTAAATATAAAGAAATATCAAAATATCCAAGTATTATAAAAGATATGGCCTTTATTATGCCTAAAGATACTGAATCTAAAGAAGTATTAGATATTATAAAAAAATCAGGTGGTAGATTATTAACTGATATTAATATATTCGATGTATATGAAGGTGAAAATGTTGGTAATAATGAAAAATCTATTGCTTATTCTTTAACATTTAATGATAATACTAAAACCTTAACTGATGAAGAAGTTAATACATTATTTGAAAAAATAATAAACGATGTTGAAAATAGAGGTTATAAATTGAGAAATATGTAAAAAAAAGTAAGGAAACTTACTTTTTTATGGTATAATTTAAATAGGTGATAGTTGTGCAAGAAAAAGATTTAGAAAGAGAATTGGATAAAGCAATTGGTAATGTAGAAATAGAAGGTCATAGTATTCCTAAACATGAGAAGGATATTGTTTCTAGAGTATATCAGAAATATAAAGATAGATTAGGTACTGATGCTGTTGATTCTTTATTGTATGGGTTAGTTAAAGAAACAAAAAATATGGAGCAAGAAAATGGTAGAAGTAAATAGTAGAGTAAATGAAGCTTTAAGTTATCAATCTAAGTATTGTTATCCTGAAAGTAATGTATTGATTAATAAATTTGATATTCAAGATCAAAAAACTTTAGATAAAATAGAACGTAATGTTACTACATTAATGTTAGTAAAATTACAAACTAAACCATTACCTTGTTCTAAAGAATTATTTAGTGTAAATTATTTTATTGATTTACATCGTCAAGTTTTTGAACATATTTATCCATTTGCTGGAAAAATAAGAAATGAAAATATGACTAAAGGTAATACACCTTTTTGTCGCCCAGAATTTATATATAAGTATTTAAATATGTTATTTGATAAAATATTTGATGATTTAAAAAAAATTAAAACAAAAGAAGACATAGTAGTTTTTTTATCTTATTATTACTCTGAATTAAATGTTGTGCATCCATTTAGAGAAGGTAATGGTAGAATAATGCGAGAATATTTAAGACAAGTGGTAGTGTTTATAAATAAAAATTTAGGTTTTGATTATGAATTAGATTTTTCAAATGTTACTGAAGAAGATAAAAATAATTTAATGAATGGTTCAATTATGAGTGCTATGAATGGCAATTTAGAACTATTAAATAGATTTTTTAATAATATGTTAAAAGAAAAAGAAGTTATAAAAGAACATCAAAAATAAATGTTAATTCATTTATTTTTTTGATATAATTATATAGGTGAAGTTGTATGAGTAAAATAAAAATAATGGATGAGATTTTAGCTAATAAAATAGCAGCTGGAGAAGTTGTTGAAAGATGTGCTTCAGTTGTAAAAGAATTAGTTGAAAATAGTATTGATGCTAATAGTAGTGAAATAAAAATTGAATTAAAAGAAGCAGGAACTAGTTTAATTAAAGTAACTGATAATGGAATAGGTATGGATAAAGAAGATGCTATTTTATCTTTTAATAGACATGCTACAAGTAAAATAAAAGATGAATCTGATTTATATAATATTAATACTTTAGGTTTTAGAGGAGAAGCTTTAGCTAGTATTGCTTCAGTTAGTAATGTAGTACTTAAAACTAGTCAAGGAGAAATAGGAACATTAGTTAATATTAAAGGTGGTAAAATTATTAAAGTAGAAAATACTGAGGCTAGAAAAGGCACTATTTTTGAAATAACTGAATTATTTTATAATACTCCTGCTAGATTAAAACATTTGAAAAGTTTATATACTGAACTTGCTAGTATAACTGATTACGTTAATAAAATTGCGTTATCTCATCCAGAAATTAGATTTACTTTAATTAATAATGGAAATACTATTTTAAAAACAGATGGTTCTAATAATTTGCTTAAAACTATAAGTAGTATATATGGTATGGATGTAGCGCGTAAAATGTTAGAAATAAATAATGAAGATGATGATTATATTATAAGTGGTTTTATAAGTCTACCTGAAGTAAATAGGGCAGGAAGAAATCATATTATTACTTTAGTAAATGGTAGAGTAGTTAGAAATCAAGAATTAAATAGAATAATAAATTATAGTTATCATTCTTATAAACCAGATAATAGATATCCTATTGTTGTTATTAATATTGAATTAGATCCTAGTTTAGTAGATGTTAATATTCATCCTACTAAAATGGATATTAAATTTAGTAAATTAGAAGAATTATTAGATTTAGTTAAAAAAACAATTGTTAATAAATTAAATAGACAAACATTAATTCCAGTAATAGAACAACCTATAAATGATTTTGATACTGAATTAATTGTAGAAGAAAAATTAGAAATAATAGAACCTAAAGAAGAATTAAATGAATCACCTAAAATAGAAAAAACAAAATATGAAGAGATAACTTTAGATTTTGATAATCAAATAAAAGAAGAAGAACCAAAATATGAAGAAAGATTACCACTATTATATCCTATTGGTTTGGTTCATGGAACATATATAGTTTGTCAAAATGAAATAGGTATGTATTTAATTGATCAACATGCAGCTAAAGAAAGAGTAAATTATGAATTGTTTTTAGATAAATTATCCAATCCTGTTAAAGATAAAATACCACTTTTATTACCGCTTACAATAGAATTATCTAATAATGAATATATTATTTTAAAAGAAAATTTTGATTTTTTAAATAATATGGGGTTTGATATTGAAGAATTTGGTATTAATTCAGTTATTATTAAATCACATCCTATTTGGTTAACTAAAGGTTTTGAAGATTTACAAATTAGAAAAATAATTGAAGCAGTTATTCATAAAGAAAAAGATTTTGATTTAGCTAAATTTAATGATCATTTATCTGCTACTTTAGCTTGTAAAGCAAGTATTAAAGCAAATACTAATTTAAGTATTAACGAAATGGAAGAATTGATTAATGAATTAAGAAAATGTCATAATCCATTTAATTGTCCTCATGGAAGACCTACTATTATTACGTTTACTAAATATGAATTAGAAAAAATGTTTAAAAGAAGTGGATTTGAAAGTTTAAAATAAAAATATATAATTTGAAATCTTCTTTTTTTTAATATAAATTATTTTATAAATTACGAGTAAATTATTGAATAATAAGTTAATTTATAGTATACTTGTTAGTAGGAATATTTAGTTGTTGAGTGTCTACCGAATCTCTTAAGAGAGGAGGTTTGATAAAATGTCAAAAAGACTTTTTATAATAAAAGTCCTAAAACATATCATTATCATTTTATCACTTCTTATAATAATGATAATAGAAATAAAAAAATGACACTCATTTAGCAAATGAGTGCAACCTAAAATTTATAAGGTAGACATTCAACATTGCAAAACTGAATGTTCCCTTTTTTATTATATGCAAGTTTTTTCCTTACATACTAATAATAACATATATTTAACATTTTCGCAATATTCTATGCTATAATATTTACAAATTTAGGCGGTGAAAATATGGTTAGCCAAGAAAGAATTAAAGATTACAAAGATTGGTTTGAAAATTTATCATTTTTTTCATATGATCCATTTATATTAGATGAAATAGAAAATTTATGGAATTTATCAAATTATATCTATTATAAGTATGTTGAAGTAATAAAAAATATTAAGTTCGAAAAATATGATTTTTCTTATGTTAGTTTGGAAGAAAATATCTCTTTGGTTCAACAATTTTTGGATAAGTATCATATGAATATTTCGATAAAAGAATTAATTGAAAGTGGAATTTTAATATTTAAAAAAATAGATAAAAATGCTTCAATAACAAGAGTTGGAACCTCATACTATGACAAAGATAAAAAGAGAATAATTGAAATATATTTAAATGATAATATTACTGATGGTTGTGTATTAATTCATGAAGTTATGCATTATTTAAATCAACCAGAATCTAGAAGAAATTTTGTAAGTGATTTGTTAACAGAATCGTTATCTTATGGAATTGAGTTTGTATATTGTGAAAAATTAAAAAATACAGTATATCATAATGACGTGGAAATGTTTATGAAATTTATGGCTCGTATGATTTGTAAGCTGATGGATAAAGTATATTATATTTATAAATTAATTTTATTATATAAAAAAGAGAAAAACATAAGTTTAGAAGCATATAATAAAATTTTTAAAGATAATAATTATGAAAAAATGTTAGATTTTTTTGAACAATACGCTACTGAAAAAAAACTTATTATTGAAGATACCTGGAATGTATTAGGGTATCCTATAGCTATATACATACTAGAAACATATAAAAATGATAATGATTTTATTAATAAACTAATGGAATATAGTAAAGCAATAAATGAAAAAAGTTATCAAGAATGTTTAGACATAATAGGTTTAAATATTGAAACAGAGTTTACGGATAAGATTAAATTATCAACTGCTAGTTTTCTTGATACACTAACTAAACAAACTAGTAAGAAATTATAATAAAATATTTCAAATTATGATATAATTATTTTGTTGAGGTGAAATTATGCGATTAAGTGAAAATTTTTTCTATACATTTAGAGAAGATGTTAAAGATGAAGAAACTATAAGTGGTAATTTACTTGTAAAAAGTGGAATGGTAAAAAAAATAGGTAATGGAATTTATATGTATATGCCACTTGGTTTAAAAGTGTTAAAAAATATTGAAAATATTATTAGAGAAGAAATGAATAAAGCAGGTGCTAATGAATTATTGATGCCTAATTTATTACCTGAAGATGTATATATAAGTAGTGGTAGAAGAGATAATTTTGGTCATGATATGTTTAGTTTAAAAGATAGGTATAATAGAAGTTTAGTATTAGGTCCTACTCATGAAGAATTTTTTGTTGAAGCTGCTAGAATGAAAATAAAATCATATAAAGATATGCCTTTTAATTTATATCAAATTGGAAACAAATATCGTGATGAACCAAGACCTAGATATGGTTTAATAAGGGTAAGAGAATTCTTTATGAAAGATGCTTATAGTTTTGATACTTCATTAGATAGTTTAAACAAATCATATATGAAAATGTTTAATGCTTATAAAAATATCTTTGATAGAATTGGTATTGATTATCGTATTGTAACTGCTGATACAGGTGTTATGGGTGGATTATTAAGTGAAGAATTTCAAGCTGTAACTGATATTGGAGAAGATATATTAGTTTTATGTGATTGTGGATATGCATCTAATATTGAAGTAAGTGAATGTGTAATTAATAAAGAAAAAGCAGAAAAGTATAAAGAAAAGGAATTAGTTCATACACCTAATGCTAAAACAATTGAAGAAATATCTAAATTTTTAAAAGAAGATAAAGATAAATTTGTTAAAACATTAATTTATAAAGTTGATAATATTTTATATGCATGTTTAGTAAGTGGCGATAGAGAAATTAATGAAACAAAGTTAAGAAAATTATTAAATGGTAAAACAATTGAATTAGCTTCATTAGAAGAAGTAGAAAAGGTTACTAATGCTAAAGTAGGATTTGCAGGTCCAATCGGTTTAGATATTAAAATAGTAATTGATAATGATATTTTATATAAATATAATTATATAGTAGGTGCTAATAAAACAGATTACCACTATAAGAACGTAAATACATCTGACTTTAAATATGACTATGTAGGGGATATTAAAAATGTTAAAGAATTTGATATATGTCCAAAATGTGGGAAAAAACTATATTTTAAACATGGTATTGAAATAGGTAACACTTTTAAATTAGGTACTAAATATTCAAAAGATTTAAATTTAAATTATTTAGATGAAAATAATGAATTAAAACCAGTAGTAATGGGATGTTATGGTATTGGTTTAGGTAGAATAATGTCTTCTATTATAGAACAAAGAAATGATGAAAATGGTATTATTTGGCCAATTGAAATTGCGCCTTACAAAGTAGCTATTGTTTTAATTGATAAAAAAGATGATATTCAAAAATCAATTGCTAATGCAATATACAATAATTTAAATAAAAATAATATTGAAACTATATTAGATGATCGTGATGAACGAGCAGGGGTAAAATTTAATGATATGGATTTAATAGGTATTCCATATAGAATTACAGTTGGTAAAAAAACAAAAGATAATTTAGTTGAATTAAAAATAAGAGAAACTAATCAAGTGTTTGATGTTCATGTAAATGATATTGTTTCAAAAATAGATGAATTAATTTAATTCGACAAAATATAACTGATTAATAGGGTATAATTAAATTGGTGATGATATGAAAAAATATTTATTAACAATAATTATATCTTTATTAATCGGTTTTTTATTATCATTTTATATGTTAAAAGAATATGAAAGTGTCGATATAACTCCAGTTTTTGGAGTCAAACAAGATGTTTATTTAATTCAACAAGGGGTTTATTCTAATATGGAAAGTATGCAAGAAAACACATCAAATTTAAGTGATTATATTTATAGTGTTATTGATAATATGTATTATGTTTATATTGGTATTTCATTAGATAGTGAAAATGTAGATAAATTACAAGAATATTATAAAAACAAAGGTATAAATACTATAGTTAAAACTACTGCTATTTCAGATAATGAATTAATAGAATCAATAAAACAATATGATATGGTTTTAAAAGAAACAAATGATGATGAAACAATAAAAGAAGTTTGTAGACAAATTTTAAGCAAATATAAAGAGGAGGGATAAAATATTAATAAAAGATATTCCTATTGAAGAAAGACCAAGAGAAAGATTAATAAATAAGGGAGTAGAGTATTTAAATAATGAAGAATTATTGTCTATATTATTAAAATGTGGCACTAAAGATTTATCGGTTAAAGAATTAGCGAACAATATTTTAAAACAAATAGATAGTATATCTAATTTAAAAGATATTAATTATGAAAATTTAATTAAAATAAAAGGAATTGGTAAAGCTAAAGCTTGTGAAGTTTTAGCTAGTATTGAATTAGGAAAAAGAATAAATAATAAAATAAATAATATTAATCAAATAAAAATATACTCATCACAAAGCATATTTGATTATTATAAGGATAAATTAAGTGATAAAAAACAAGAATATTTTTATTGTGTTTATTTAGATACTAAAAATCATATTATAAAAGATAAGTTGTTATTTATAGGAACAATTAATCAAAGTTTAGTTCATCCAAGAGAGGTATTTAAAGAAGCTTATTTATTAAGTGCTTCAAGCATTATTTGTATTCATAATCATCCATCAGGTAATATTAAACCATCTAATAATGATATTTTAATTACCAAACAATTAAAAGAAGTAGGTCTATTATTAGGAATTAATGTGTTAGATCATATAATAATTGGTAATGATAATTATTACAGTTTTAATGATAATGGTATTTAAAATTTAAATTAAATATGATATTATTATTATAGGTGGTAGTATGAAAAAGAGTATTATTTATTCTATATTTATTATTTATATAATAGTATTTGCAGTTTTTTTATTAAGAATATTTAATCCAATGTTAAATAATTTTGGAATAGTTATGTTATATTTTGCCTTAGTATTTTTAAATACTGGTATGGTAATTAAAATAATGATACATTATGATAAATATGGTGATAAAATTAACCCATTTAAAAAAATAGAAAGATATAGTAATAATGATATGATAATAACTGAATTATCTAAATTAAATACTTATCAAAAAACTTTAATAGTTGGTAATAATTTAATTGTTATTAATGAAGCTGGTGTTTTTGAATTTGTAAGTTTAAATAAACAAGGAATTATAAAAGGTGATATAAAAGATGAATATTGGTTTATT
This sequence comes from uncultured Mycoplasmatota bacterium, assembly GCA_946488855.1. GTDB lineage: Bacteria > Bacillota_I > Bacilli_A > RF39 > UBA660 > Faecisoma. Next base: position 22,333 of record CAMLWC010000004.1, on the reverse strand, counting down.
AATGATAAAAAAATAAAAAACCCTTTTATATTAAAAAAAAATGCTTTCAATTATGTTATTTTAAATAGTCGCTTAACGTTTGAAGTAACAGGAGTATGGTTAACAACTAGAAGATTATTATATAATACTATAGATAAAAGATTAAATAAAAGAGTATATAATAAAGAAAAGATAGATAAAATATATAATGAATTGTCAAATAGTGTAAAATTATAGAATATATATTGTAAATTATTAAATAATGCTTTATTATTAATATAGGGAAGGTGATTAAATGATATATCCATCAATTGATAAATTATTAAATCAAGTAGGATCTAAATATTTATTAGTAAATATAGTTTCTAAAAGAGCCCATGAAATAGAAAAAACAGAACATTTTCAATTAAAAGAAAATGAATATATTTCAAAAAAACCGATTGGAAGGGCATTAGAAGAAATTGCTAATAATAAAATTAAAATTCATTGACATTTATTTACATTATTAAAATAAAAAAATATTGACGAGATAAAAGTCAATATATTATAATAAAAATGAACTACTCCTTATAGGAATAGTTCGCATAAAAGAATAAAAAGGGGTTGGCTAGTGTGATACTAGCGCCAATTCGAAAGTATCTCGAATTGGTACTATATATACTAACTCAAAAGGATTGATTTTGTCAACCTTTTTTTATTAATTTAATGAATTTTTTAATGTATTTAATATAAAATCTCTACTATTTTCATCACAATTAGACCATAATACTTCAAAAAACACCCCTAATCCTGGTAATGTTATTTCATTATTTTCTTTAATAGATGCTTCAATTGAAACTTTTATTTCATCTTTTTCAGCGCCTTTAAAATTACTTATAATATGTTTTCTTATATCGATATTCAAAATAATCATTCCTTTCAGTTTTATTTTGTTTAAAAAATTATAAAATATGTATTTATTTTTTATTTAATTTATTATATAATGATATTGGAGGTTAAAGAGTATGGAAGGATGGATGATTGCTTTAATTGTAATTGGAGCTATTGTATTATTAATTTTATTGTTTCTTGGAACAACATATAATAGTTTAGTTTCACTACGAAATAAAGTAAAAGATCAATGGTCACAAATCGATGTTTTACTTAAAAGAAGAACAGATTTAATTCCTAATCTAGTTGAAACTGTTAAAGGTTATGCTAAACATGAAAGTGAAACTTTAGAAAATGTTATAGCAGCTAGAAACAAAGTTGTTGATGCTAAAACAACTGAAGAAGAAATCAAAGCAGATGGTGAATTATCTAGAGCATTAGGTAGACTTATGGCTGTTGCTGAATCTTATCCAGATTTAAAAGCAAATACAAATTTTTTAGATTTGCAAGCTAATTTAAAAGAAACTGAAGATAAGATTCAATATGCTAGACAATTCTATAATGATGCGGTACTTGTTTATAAAAACAAATTAGAAATGTTTCCATCTAATATTGTTGCTGCAATGTTTGGATTCAAACCAGAAGCATTCTTTGAAGCTAGTGAAGCTGATAAAGAAGTACCAAAAGTACAATTTTAAAAAGCTTACTTATGTAAGTTTTTTTTAGGAGGTTTAAATGAAAAAATTATTTTTATTATTGTTTTTCTTATTTATACCAAAAGTATGTGCTTATAATATAACTGATTATAAAATAGATATGACAATTTTAGAAAATGGAAATATTGATGTTATAGAATTTTTTAAAATGGATGGCGAATATAATGGTTTTGAAAGAACTATTAGATATCGTAATAATTATGAGGGGTATAAAGGAGATTCATTAATAGTTTTTGATAAACAACTTTATAATGGTAGTGGAATAATTTTAAATGAAGTTAGATCTATTGATTATTCAAATGAGTTAACGTTATTAGAAATGATTGAAACAGGTGATTTATTTAATGAATTAAATTCAGCTACTAAAGGAGATTATGGAGTTTATAAAATAGAAAAATTTGATGATGGAGAAAGCATAAAAATATATAATTCTTCTAAAATGAATAAAGATTTTTATCTTAGTTATACATTAAAAAACATGGTAATAGCTCATGAAGATATTTCAGAAATTATGTTTCCACTTTTTTATGATATGGATGAAAAAATTAATAATTTTGAGCTTACAATCAATATTCCTAATAATAAAAAATTATTAGAAGTTTGGGTTCATGGCCATGATAGTAAAATTACTAAAATAGATAATGAAACAATTAAAATAAATATTACTAATTTAAATACAAGTGATTATTTTGATTTTAGATTGGTATTTGATAAATTAGATACAAATAAATTATCAGAAAAAGAAGCTTTTACTACTATTGTAGAATTAGAGGATAATTTAAATATCGATTTTAATGATAAAACAAACAAAGAATATGAACAATTAAAAGAAAATGCTTATAATTTAGTTGGAAATGTTGAAAAAAGTTTATCTAGTACTGATTATGATATTGCGTATGAAGCAGTAAGCAAATTAAATGATAAAGATGAATTAAAAACTCAATTATTAGTAAGACTTATGAATGTTGAACCTAAAATTGAAAGAAAAGAAGATATAATTAAAGTTATTTTAACTAGTATACTAACAATATGGATAATTGGTAATATAATAATTTTATATAATATTTACAAAAAATATAATAAAAAAACAATTAAATATAAATTTTATGAAGAAATACCAAATGATTATAACCCTACCATAGTTGGTTATTTATTACATAAAAAAATAACTAACGATGATTTAGTAGCTTCAATTTTATATTTAATTGATAAAAAAGTAATAAAATTAGAAAATGATAAAAAGGATTATATATTAAAAAAAGGTAAAATTAATGATATCACAACTAGTGAAGAATGGTTATTAAAATTAATATTTGATAATAAAAAAGAAATAAGTTTAATAAATTTTGAACATAAAGCTAAAAATTATGATGAATTTTTAAATTTATATTCTAATTGGTTAAATGTAGCAACTAATGAAGCTGAAGAAAAAGAATTTTTTTGTGATACATTTTCTATTAAATTAGTTGGAATTATTTATTCGATTATTGGAATACTTATTAGTGTATTTTTAATAAATAAGGATACATATTATTCTTCATTAATAGTTTTATTTGTCTCTTTTATTTCACTTGTTTATTATATTAAATTTTATAAAAGAACTTTATTAGGAAATGTAGAATATTCTAAATGGAAAGGTTTTAAAAAATATATGGAAAGATTCTATACATTTAATGTAGAAGACTTACCAAAAGATATTAATAAATATATAACTTATTCCATTTGTTTGGATTGTGATTATAATTTAAGTAGAGTAGTTAAAATTGATGATTATGTATATGATTTATATGATTCAATTATTTATACTATTAATACAGCATATTTAACTAAAAAAAATATGCATACTAAATATTCTTCCATAAATAAAAACAAACGTTAATGTTTGTTTTTTTACATCATTTGATAATTTGAATTATTATAAGGATTATTGTTCATCATGTTTTCTAATGCACTAACTCTTTTTTCTAAATTAGTTATTTGGTTTATTAATTCATTATTATTTGTTTGATAATTAGGCATTTGGTAGTTCATTTGATTAGGCATTTGATAATTCATTTGGCAAGGCATTTGGTTAGGGATTGGCATCATTGGCATCATTGGCATTGCTCCCATATATTGCATACCACAGTCACGATCTTTTTTCATAATTTTCCTCCTTTGTTTCTAATTAATTATATGCTTTAGTTTAAAAATGGTGTATAATAGTAAGAGGTGATGTTATGCGATTAAGAAATATAAAAGGAGCACAAGATATAATAAGTAAAAGTGAATATTATGTTTCAAATCCAATTGAATATAAAGGAAATTTTAAAAAGTTATTTAAGAATAATCATGATATAGAAATAGAAGTAGGAATGGGAAAAGGAAATTTTATTATAAATAAAGCTTTGGCTAATCCAAATATAAATTATATAGGAATAGAAAAATATCCAACTGTTTTATTAAGTGCATTTAAGAAATTAGATAACTTGAAACTAAATAATTTAAAAATTATTTGTATAGATGCTAATGAAATAGATGAAATATTTGATAAAGAAATTAGTAAAATTTATTTAAATTTTTCTGATCCTTGGCCTAAAAAAAGACATACTAATAGAAGATTAACTAGTCCAATATTCTTAGATAAATATAGTAAGATATTTAAGGATGATTGTATTATTGAAATGAAGACTGATAATAAAAATTTGTTTGAGTATTCTTTAGTTAGTTTTAGTCAAAAAGATTATATCTTTGAAGAAGTTAAATTAGATTTATATTCAAATTTAAATGAGGATAATATTCAAACAGAATATGAAAAAAAATTCGTTAATTTAGGATTACCAATTTATAAATTAAAAGTTATACGTAAAATTTCTAAAAAGTAATTGCCAAACTATTGCAAACTTTGTTATAATATATATAAGTAGGTGAGACGTGTGAAGAAATTATTGCTGCTTAGTTTACTGCTTTTACTATGTGGTTGTTCAATAGTAAGAATAGACACTAGTAGTATTGATAATATAGTAGAGGTCGTTTTATCAAAAGATAATAATTTATATAATCAAATTGGTAAAGGATATAAATACTATGTTCCAAGAGGAGTATCTTATATAGATACAAATGATTATAATGATGTTTTATATTCTAATGGGGATTATTATTATCTATATATTGATATAATAAGTTATTATTATGATGTTGTAAATGAATATCAAGAAAATCCAAATGCTTATTATTCAAAAAAAATAGATATTAACGATAAACAAGGATATTTGGAAATAAACAAACAGGAAAATGGTAGATATTTTGTTGAATTTATGTACAATTATTCGAAAATGGAAGTTGAAACAGATTATGAAAATATTAATGATGTTGTTTTAAACATGACTTATATTTTATCAACAATTAAGTTTAATGATAACATAATAAAAGTTATTTTAGATGATGATTTTTTAGTTAGTGAAGAAAAATATGATATATTCACTTCTAAAAAAGAAAGCAGTGACTTTTTAAAACTAGAAGATGAGGTGGAATAATGGGGTTATTTGATAAAGTTAAAAATTTATTTACAGAAGAAGATGAACCTGTTAAAAGTGAAGTAATTCAAGTAGAAATACCTGCTCCAGCTAAGGAAGAAAAGAAAGAGTCAAAAATAATGGAAGAACCTAAAGTAATTAAAGAAGAACCAAAGGCACCAATATTTTTTGATGATGATTATTTTAAAGAATTAGAGCAACCAAAAAAAGAAGTTAAATCAAGTTATTTAAAAGAACAACCAAAAATAATTAAAGAAGAAAAAAGAGTTTTTAAACCAACTCCGATTATTTCTCCAGTTTATGGTGTATTAGATAAAAATTATAATAAAGAAGATATAAAACCAAAAAAAGAAAAATCTAACTATTATACTAACACTTCAATAACTATTGATGAAGTTAGAAAAAAAGCTTATGGAACCTTAGAAGATGAATTAGAAAATACTTTAAATAGTTTGGTTATGCCTGAAGAAAAAGAAGAAGCAGATTTATTTGATGAATTAATTGATAAAGACGAAAACATAAATATTATCGATGAAGGTGTTGAAACTAATATAGTAAATGAAGAATTAGATAAAAAGCCTATTACTGAAAGTGAATTATTTGATTTAATTGATAGTATGTATGAGAAAGGAGAATAAAATATGTTGATAGATGTAAAAGAATTATTTATTGTAATATTATTTATTTCTTTGATTATACTAATAATAACGACAACTATTGCAATGGTTAATTTAATTAAAACATTAAAGAAAGTAAATAAAATTGTTGATGATGTCGATTATAAAGTTAATAAATTAAATGGTTTATTTGATATTATCGATAATACAACTGATGTGATTAATACTTTTAGTGATAGAATTGCAACAGGCATATCTAATGGAATTACATGGTTATTAAATAGAAAAAGGAAAGGTGATAATGATGAGTAAGAAAAAAAGTGGTTTTGGTAAATTTTTATTAGGAGCTGGAATAGGTGCTGGTTTAGGAGTTTTATTTGCTCCTAAAAAAGGATCTGAAACAAGAAAAGAATTAAAATTAAAATTTGATGAATTATTAGCTAAAGCTAAAGAAGTTGATGTAGATGAAGTAAAAGAAACTATTGAAACTAAAATAGAAGAAATTAAAGCTGAATTAGAAGATTTAGATAAGGAAAAAGTTTTAAAAATTGCTAAAAAAAAGGCTAATGATCTTCAAGTAAAAGCAGAAGAATTGGTAAATTATGCAATTGAAAAAGGCACTCCAGTATTAGAAAAAGCTGCTGATTCAGTAAGATTAAAAACTATTGAAGTTACAAAACAAATATTAGAAAAATTAGAAAAATAAAATACCTATAATTTAGGTATTTTTGTTTTATAATAAGGCATTAATCCAATTCTATCTGGTGTATGTTCTGGTAATTGCCAGAATGTATAATCAGGATAATCATTTCCTTCGATTATACCTGGACCATCTTCACCAATGAATACATCCCAACCAACATATTTGATTTCAGGAACTTCTAATGCTGCTTTTTTAACTAATTCAATCGCTTCTTTAAACATAGGTATTTGAAATCCTTCGAATTTAATATTTGTATCTGGGTGTTTAACATAAGTATGACCACTTTCAGAATGACCTATACCTCTAATTTTTCCTGTTTTTAAATCGATAGGCGCACATATTCCTTCAAATCCCATATTATCTAAATAATGGCCTCCTGAACCACTTTTTGATACAGCATATACTATTTCAGGTTTACCATTATCAACTAATGTTACGATGCGCATGCAATTTACAGCATTAGGATATAATTTATTCATATCTTTATGTTGTTTTATAACTTCTTCAATCATTCTTAAATTTTTAGATTTAATGTATTCATACATTTCTTCCAAATCTTTGAAATCTTTTTTATTTAATTTTTCGATTCCACGACCACTATCTAAATTAAATGGTTTAGCAAAAACAACATCTTTGTCTTTCATAAATTTTTTAAATTCTTTTAAATCAGTTTCATCAATATCGATAACTTCACGTTTTAAATATTTTTTAAATCTTTTATCAAATAGATTTTTTTTATCAATTATGTCAGAAAATTCTTGATTGTTTAAAGCCATTATTATTTTTTTATTTCTTACTCTTGTAACATATGTATCTCTATTTTTATGTTTCATATTATAAAATTCAAATATTTTATAATCATGGTACCCTGCACCATATCTTACGCCACACCATACCATATCACTAAAAATAAGAAATTTATTTTTTTTGTTAATGTCATGTATTTCATTAACTGTTTTAAAGAATTGATCGTAATGCATTCCTGATACGACTCGTGTTAAATATTTTACTTTGTTCATATAATCACCACATTCATTATAACATATAAATAATGTAAATGTTTAAAAAAAATTCAAAAAAGTTGTAAAAATATGATATAATGTTTAATAGGAGATGATGTTTTGGATATGGTAAAAAAATTTTTATATATAATTTTTATGTTTTGTTTAATAATTTCTAATTTATATGTTCCTGTTGCTGAAGCAAAAACTTTAGGCGATATGAAAAAAGAATTAGAAGAATTTAAAAAACAATATGAAGAAAATCAATTAGAAAAAGAATTAAGTGAAAAAGAAAAACAAGAAATCGAAGCAAATATAAATTCTATTAGTCAAAGTATTTATCAAGCTGGTGAAGATATTAAAAATTTAAATAAAGAAATAGAAATTTTAAATGAAGAGATAAAAAAAGATGAAGAAGAAATAAAAGATATTTTATCATTTACTCAAATTCAAAATGGTGAATCAGCTTATTTAGAATATGCTTTTGGAGCAAAAACGTTTACAGATTTTATTTATAGGATAGCTGTTTCAGAACAATTAACTAGTTATAATGAAGCTTTAATTGAAAAAAATAAAAAGAATATTGAAGATAATAAAAAGAAAACGGAAGAGTTAGCTACTAAAAAAGTTGAACTTGCTGAGAAACAAGATGAGTTAACTGTAGAACTGAATAAGATAAAAGCTGATTTGAAGGAAATTGATGAAGAAGCTTTATCAATCGAAGAATTAATTAAAGTTCATGAATCACAAATAAAATTATATGAACAAAATGGCTGCAAAGATGATGAAGATATTGAAGTTTGTGGTAGAAATATTTTACCACCAGATACTAGTTTTTGGAGACCGTTAAAAAAAGGTATGATTTCTGGAACATTAGGACTATATGGACCAAGAAAACCTTGTGGTAATGGTGTAAGTTGTTACCATTATGGAATGGATTTAACAACTTATAATGCCAATGCAGGTACTACTCCTGTTTACGCAGTTGCTAATGGTATGGTAATATCTGTTGTACCACTTAATTTAGTTAATGGTAAACATTGTGGTGGTATTAAAGTTTATATACAACATAATGTAAATGGTAAATTATATACAACTGGTTATTTACATATGCATAGTATAAATGTTAAAGAAGGCCAACCTGTAACTAAAGATACAGTAATAGGTATTATGGGTGGATTTGAATCGTATGATAGTTGTTCTACTGGTGGGCATTTACATTTGGAAATATCAACAGGAAGTTTTGAAAATTTAAATAATGTAACATATTATAGTAAGAGATATGATCCATCAATAAGTATAAATTTTCCATCTAGAGTTAATTCATATTGGTATGATAGAACTACAAAATATTAAAAAAAGAAAAGATATCATTTGATATCTTTTTATTTGTATAATTTCATTGTAGAATCGTATGTATCTTTAATTACTTCATCATTAATAACCATATTATATTTTTCTCTTAATCCAGCCCAATAAATTAAATTAGCATTTTTTTCACTTAATAATTCTTTAACTAGGTTATCTAAAACTTTTTCTTTAACTTCTTCTAAAGAAGGTTTCTCTTTTTGACTAACTTTATAAATTATGTGATAACCAAATTCTGTTTCTACTGGTTCAGTAGTATATTTACCATTTTCAAGTTTTAAAGATGCTTCCCAGAATTCTTCAACTAATCCACTTTCGTTAGTAAAGTTTTCAATTAAGCCACCTTCACTAGCAGTTGTATCATCAGATTCATCTTTAGCAAGTTCGATAAATTTTTCTTCAACATTTTCGGTATTACCTAATTTTTTAATTATATCTTTAGCTTCTTCTAAAGCTTTTCTTTTAGCTTCTTCTTTTTCTGTATCAGTCATATCATCATCAACATCTGGTTTAATTAATATATGTCTTACTGTTACTTCACCAAATATATCATTTTCATAGTATTCATTAATATCTTCTTCTTTGATAACATCTGTTTTTAAGTAGTTTTCTAATACAGCACTTTGTTTATAGCTATCTTGTAAATCTTTTAAGAAAGCATCGGAACTACTATATCCATAATATGATAAAAAGCTATTCCAATCTTTACCAGATTGAGCATAATATGAATCATATTGAGCTTGTGCTTCTTCTAAAGCATCTTTTTCCATTTCTTCTGTTAATTCTTGCTCTGTAATATAATTATTAACTAAGTTAATTAATACTCCAGTTCCATTAACTTCTTTCATTTCTTCATAAAATTCTTCTGCAGTAAATTGTTTACCATTTAATTCTACAACAACTTCTTTACCATCAACTAGTTTTGGTTCATATTTACAACCAGTAACTAAAAGTGGTAAACACAATAATAGTAATAAATATTTCTTTTTCATATCCTAAATCCTTTCTTTTATTACTTGCAAAATAATTATAACAAATTAAAATAAAAAAAACAATATTTTTTCAATATCTATCACAAAACTTTCAAAAATCCATACAATAATGTGAAAAGACAAAAAGGAGGATGATTTATAATGTGTTGTAATAACGGAATTTCTGGTGCTGCTATCGTTTTAGTACTTTTTATTCTTTTAATAATTATACTTGGAGCATACATTTAATATAAAGGAGTAATATTTATGTGTGAAAAAAATACTTGTACATGTAAAAATAATAACTATGTTATTATAATTGTATTATATATTTTATTAGCTATTATTTTAGGTGCATGTCTTTATTAAGAGGAATATTCCTCTTTTTTTATTGTCAAATTTACATATTTCTCTTTACAAAAATTAATAAAAAGAGTAAAATGTTGGTATGAAGTGGTAATAGGTGTCAAAAAGTGGGTGATAATTATGTTTATGGGGGAATATCATCATACAATTGATGATAAAGGAAGAATAACTATTCCATCAAAATTAAGGTATGAATTAGGTGAACAATTTATCGTAACTAAAGGATTAGATGGATGCTTATTTATTTATCCTAAAGATGAATGGAATAATATTGCTAATAAATATAAAGAATTACCAAATACTAAAGATGCTAGAAATTATTTAAGATTTTTCTTATCAGGTGCGATAGTAGGAGAATTTGATAAGCAAGGAAGATTAAATATACCTAGTCCACTTATAAAATACGCTGATTTAAAAAAAGAATGTGTTGTAATCGGTGTTAATGAAAGATTAGAAATATGGAGTAAAGAAAGGTTTGAACAATTTTTAGATGCTAATGAAGATATTATATCTGATATAGCAGATAAGTTATTTGCTCCAAATATTTAAGGTGATTTATGCATATAAGTGTTTTATTAGAAGAATGTATTAATAATTTAAATTTAAAAGAAGATAGTATTGTAGTTGATTGTACTTTAGGTTATGCTGGACATAGTAGTGAAATATTAAAAAGAATAAAAAAAGGATATTTATATGCGTTTGATCAAGATAAAGAAGCTATTAGTAAAGCTGATTTAAAATTAAAGGAAATAGGTAATAACTATAAAATAATTAATAGTAATTTTGTTAATTTAAAAGAAGAATTAAATAAGTTAAATATTAATGAGGTTGATTGTATTTTATATGATTTAGGAGTATCTAGTCCGCAATTAGATGAAAAAGAAAGAGGTTTTAGTTTTCATCAAGATGCAAGACTTGATATGCGCATGAATCAAGAACAAGAATTAGATGCTTATTATGTTGTTAATAATTATGATTTAAATAAATTAGTGGATATATTTAAAAAATATGGTGAAGAAAAATATGCATTATCGATAGCAAAAGGTATTATTAAAGATAGACCTATTACAACTACTTTAGAATTAGCTGAAATAATTAAAGATAATGTACCATTTAGTTATAAAAAAGAAAAGCATCCAGCAAGAAAAGTATTTCAAGCTATTAGAATTGAAGTAAATGACGAATTAAATGTATTTGAAACAAGTTTAAAACAAGCATTAGAGTTGATTAAAATAGGCGGTAGAATTGAAGTTATTACTTTTCATTCATTAGAGGATAAAATATGTAAAAGAATATTTGATGAAGTAAGTAAGGTTGATAAAAATTTAAAAAATTTACCAATTATTCCAATTGAATATCAACCTAAATATAAAATAGTTGGTAATATTGATCCAAGTGATAATGAATTAATTAATAATAATAGAGCAAGAAGCGCTAAACTAAGAATAATTGAAAGGGTAAGATAGTTATGGCAAGAAAGAAAAAGGGATTGACAAAGGGTGAAAAATTATTATATTTTAGTGGTGTATTATGTTTTGCATTAGCTATAGTCATTAAAATATTTTTTGGCGCCAGTATCGGAAATTATAAAATGAGTAATGAAAAAATTAGATATGAAATATCAACGGAAGAAAAAACAGTTGAAAGTTTGACTATGCAAGTTAATGAATTAACTTCATTTGATAATGTATCTAAAGTTGTCAAAGATTTAGGTTTAGCGTATAATAATGATAATATAGTTGTTATAGGTGATTAAGAGGTGAATAATATGAAAACAAGAAGTATAAAGTGGAAAACTCCAATGACAGTATTCTGTATATTTCTTGTTTTTATTTTTGTTTTATTTTTGCAATATTTATATTTATCTTTATCACCAAATGTATATGGTATAAATATGAAAGAGTTTGCTTCCAACCGTAATACTTATTCTTCTACTTTACATGCTAAAAGAGGAACTATTTATGATTCAAAAGGTGATGTTTTAGCTACCGATGTATCTAGTTATACGGTAATTGCTTATTTGGATGAAAGTAGAACAGGATCTTCTACTACTTTATATCATGTTAAAGATAAGGAAGGAACTGCTAAAGCTTTAGCACCTCTATTAAACATGGATGTAGATGTTTTATTAGAATTATTAAATAAAGAAGCTTATCAAGTTGAGTTAGGTCCTGGTGGAAGAGGAATAACTGAAATATTAAAAAAACAAATTGAAGATTTAAATTTACCAGGAATTGATTTTATTGAAAGTTATAAAAGATATTATCCAAATGGTGATTTTGCTTCTTATATCATTGGGTATGCTAAAAAAAATGAAGTTGAAGTTGTTGTTGATGATGTTACTAAAACAGAAGTTGTTATTCAAGGCGAATTAGGAATTGAAGTAAAATATGATGAAATATTAAAGGGTATAAATGGTTATGTTAGTTATCAACAAGATAGATATGGGTATAAAATTCCAGATACACCAGAAGAAAATGTACCGGCTGTTGATGGTAGTGATATTTATTTAACACTAGATGCAAATATACAAAGAATATTAGAAGCAGAGGTAAATAAAGTAGTTGATAAATATGAACCAGAATGGGTAACAGTAAATGTAATGGATGCTAAAACAGGAGATATATTAGGATCTGTTTCTGAACCATCTTTTGACCCAAATAAATTAAATTTAACTAATTATGAGAATCCATTAACTTCTTTTGTTTATGAACCAGGAAGCGTTATGAAAATATTTACTTATATGTGTGCTATGGAAAAAGGTACTTATGTAGGTAATCAAACATATCAATCTGGAAGCATTGATATTGAGGGAACCAAGATATATGATTGGAATAAAGTAGGTTGGGGAGAAATTACTTATGATCACGGTTTTGAAATGTCTAGTAATGTAGGAACAGTTAATATAATGCAGAATTTTTTAACAAAAGATGATTTAAAACAATGTTTAACTAATTATGGATTTGGTAGTACAACTGGTATTGAATTACCTAGAGAATTAAGTGGTAGTTTAGTATTTAATTATCCAGTTGAGGTAGCAGCTGCGTCATATGGACAAGGTATCACTATAACACCAATTCAACAATTACAAGCTTTAAGTATTGTAGCTAATGATGGTTATATGGTAAAACCTAATATAGTTAGCAAAATTGTAAGTAATGGTAAAACTACATATGAAAGAGAAATTAAAAAAAGTGATAGAATAGTAAGTCACAATACAGTAGAGCAAATAAAGCAATTAATGTATAATGCAGTTAATGACGTTGAAGGTGGGGCTATAGGAACTGCTTATATGATTGAAGGATTAGATGTTATAGGTAAAACTGGTACAGCAGAAATATATGATGAAAAAAATGGTGGATATTTAACAGGATGGTTAGATAAATTATATTCTTTTTCAGGTATGTTTCCGAAAGATGATCCTGAAATAATTATATTTGCTTCTATTAAAAGACCTAATAATGGTTCTAATATTGGTTTAAAAACTATGACTCGTTCAATTATGGAATCTATCGCTAAATATAAAGGATTAATAAGTAGTAAAGAAAATATTGATGGTAGTAAAAAAATAGAAGTTAGTAGTTATGTTAATTTAAATACTGAAGAAGTAGTTAAAGAATTAAAAAATAAAGGATTAAATGTTATATCATTAGGTGAAGGTGATAAAATAATTGATCAATATCCTAAAAATACTATTTTAGTAACAAATGATAAAATATTTTTATTAACAAATGATAATGATATAAAAATGCCATCATTAATTGGATATTCAAGAATAGAAAGTATTTCATTACTTAATTTATTAGATGTAGATTATGAAATAGAAGGATATGGTTTTGTAACTGAACAAAGTATTAAAACCGGAGAAAAAATAACTGATAAAATAAAATTAATTTTGAAACAAAATGAATAAATATTGACTTTTAGGCCATATTTAGTAATAATATTTATATAGGAAGCGATATTATGGATTTTAGAGAAATAACAGAATTTTTTAAAGATACTTTAAAGTATCTTATTGTTATAGTTGTTGTTTTAGTAATTGTATTATACGTTGTTACACTACAACAAGTAGTAGGACCTTCTATGCAACCAACATTAAATGAAGGAGATGTTTTAATATTAAACAAATTTCATTATTATTTATTTGATGTTAAACGTAATGATGTTGTGTCATTAAAATATGATGGTAGTAAATATTTAATTAAAAGAGTAATTGGTTTACCAGGAGAATCAATATACTATAAAGATAATATATTGTATATTAATGGTAATCCTTATAAAGAAAATATAGTTGAAGGATTAGTAACGGAAGATTTTGATTTAAAGGATTTGGGTTATGATAAAATACCAGATGATATGTATTTAGTTTTGGGAGATAATAGAGGAAATTCTTTGGATAGTAGAAACAAAGAAGTTGGATTAATAAAAAAAGAAGATATTATTGGTAAGGTATTTATAAGAATTTGGCCTTTAAATGGATTTAAATTAGTGAAGTAGGTGTTTTATGGCATATATTAAATTTAAAGAATTAACAAAATATTTTAATTTTAATAAGAAAATAGAAATAGGTGAATTACCTAAATATGTATTAGATTATGTTTTAGATAACGAAAATATTATTGCTGCTTATAGAACTTCCCGTGATAGAGCAGTGTTTACTGATAAAAGAATGATTTTATTTGATGTTACTCCCTATACAAAAAATAAAAAAATACATATTTTACCTTATAAGAATATATCTACTAGTGCAATTATGTTTGGTGGATCAAAAGCTAAATTACTAATATCATTTGATAGCGGTTATCAATTAAGATTAGATTTTTCAAGAATGAGTCCTGAAAATAAAAAGGATTTAAGAATATTATATACAGAAATGACAAGAATAAAATAATTCTTGTTTTTTGTTGTATAAAATTTATTAAATATCCTCAATATTAACATAGAATAATATTAGGAGGGAAAATATGTTTGGACAATTTACCGAAGAAGCTAGAAAAATATTAATTAATGCAAAAGAAGAAATGATGGAATTAAGGCATCCTTATGTAGGAAGTGAACATTTATTATTAGCTATTTTAAAATCTAAAAATAATGTTTCTAAAAAATTAAAACAATATAATTTAGATTATGATAAATTTAAAAATAAAATAATTGAAACTTTGGGGATAGGTACTAAACAAAGTGAATGGTTTTTATATACACCAATGCTAAAAAGAATTATGGAAAATGCGATGTTAGATTGTAAAGAAAAAAATAGTGAAGTAACTATTGAATCTTTATTTTCTAATCTGTTAGAAGAAGGTGAAGGGGTAGCAATTAGAATACTACTTAGTTTAAATGTTGATTTAGATAAATTATATAATGAGTTTAGTTATAAAATATTTAAACCAAAAAAGAAAAAATTACTGTTAGAAGAATTAGGTACTGATTTAACTAGTAAGGCTAATGAATTAGATCCTGTTATAGGAAGAGATAAAGAAATAAAAAGAATGATTGAAATATTATCAAGGAGAACTAAAAATAATCCATTATTAATAGGTGAGGCTGGAGTTGGTAAAACTGCTATTGTTGAAGAATTAAGTAGAATGATCGCTAGTGGTGATGTACCGAATAATTTAAAAACTAAAAGAATTATAAGTTTAGATATGGCTACTTTAGTGGCAGGTACTAAATATCGTGGTGAATTTGAAGAAAGAGTAAGAAAAATATTAAAAGAAGTAGAAGATAATGATGATATAATTTTATTTATTGATGAAATACATACTTTAGTAGGAGCAGGTGGTGCAGAAGGCGCTATTGATGCTTCTAATATATTTAAACCAGCTTTAGCTAGAAATAAATTAAGATGTATTGGAGCTACTACAATTAGTGAATATAAAAAATTTATTGAAAGTGATAAAGCTTTAGAACGAAGATTTCAAAAAGTTAATGTTGAAATACCTAATAAAGAAGTTGTTAAACAAATACTATTAAAATTAAAACCAATATATGAGAACTATCATCATGTAATTATAAACGATTCAATAATTGATAAAATAATTGAATTATCTGATAAATATGTGTTTGATCGAAATCAACCTGATAAATCAATTGATATTTTGGATGAAGTTTGTGCGAAAAGTAGTTTAAAAGAAAGTAAAGAATTAATAGAATATAATAAATTAAATAAACAATTACAAAATTTAATTAAAAATAAAAATGAAGCAGTAAGTAATAATGATTTTAAAAAAGCAACATCATACAAAGAAAAAGAATTTATTTTAATGGATAAAATAAATAATTTAGAACTTACTTTATGTAATAAAAATAAAAATGAAGTAACTATAGAAGAAGTAGCTAATGTTATTAATTCTAAGACTAAAATTCCTGTTTATGAAATATTAAGTCAAAATGATATTAATAAAATAAATGATGATTTAAAAGTTATAATAGGTCAAGATAAAGCAATTAAAGAAGTTAGTAATATAGCTAAAAAAATAAAATTAGGTTATAAAGATGATAAATGTTATTCATTATTATTTGCGGGTCCTTCTGGTGTTGGTAAAACAGAATTAGCTAAAGTTTTTGGTAAGTCACTAGTAGGAGATAATGTAATAAGATTAGATATGAGTGAATTTAGTGAGCCTCATAGTGTTAGTAAATTTTTAGGAGCTCCTCCTGGTTATATTGGATATAGTGATAATAAAACTATTTTAGAAGAAATAAGAAATAAACCATTTTCCGTTTTAATATTAGATGAAATTGAAAGAACTAATCAAACAATAATTAATTTATTATTCCAAATATTAGATAATGGGAAAATAAAAGATTCAAAAGGAGTAGATGTTTATTTTAATAATGTAATTATAATAATGACATCTAATATAGGTTTTGATGAAATAAATGTTGGATTTAATAAAAATAATGATGATTTAACTAAATTAAAAGAATATTTTAGTATCCCATTTATTAATAGAATTGATAATATTATTTCATTTAATAGATTAAATGAAGAAGATATAAAAAAAATTATTGATATGAGAATAAATAATTTAATAAAAAAATATAAAAATATAAAGATAAAAATAGATGATACTGTAATTAATGATATTATTAAATTAAGTAATTATAATGAATTTGGTGCTAGAAAAATAGATAAGATAATTAAAGATAAGTTAGAAAATACTATAATTGATAAAATTATTGATAATAAAAAAAGTGTTCATATAAAAACACTTGAATATTTAAGAGTTTAAAGACTCTTTTTTTATACTCCAACACTTCTTGTTTCTGGTAAAGTTGAAGCACCATCAATAACAAATTCAGAACCTGTTATATAATTTGATAAATCACTAGCTAAGAAAGCTGCTAAATTACCTAATTCTTCGATTGTGCCTAATCTTTTCATAGGAATTCCATCAGCAATTCCTTTTATTACGTTATCCGGATTATTAGCATCACTATCTTTAGCTATTCCTTCAACCATCGGTGTCATAATGTAACCTGGCATAATAGCATTAACTGTTATATTGTGACTAGCTCCTTCCATGGCTAAACTTTTAGTAAAACCGATTAGTGCAGCTTTAGTAGTAGCGTAAGCAACTTCACCTGGATCAGCAACTTTAGGACCTGTAACACTAGATAAATTAACTATTTTTCCATAATTGTTTTTAATCATATAAGGATAAACAGCTTTAGTAACATTCCAAGTTCCTTTAATGTTTATATCAATGTGAAAATCTCTTATTTCATCAGTTATATCTTCAAATCTTACTAATTTAGCAACTCCAGCATTATTTACTAAAATATCAATTTTGTTAAATCTTTTATAAACATCTTCAATTATTTTATTAACTAAATCTTTATTTGTAATATCAACTTTGTATCCAATTACATTTTTAGATATAACACTAAGTTTATTTAAAGATTCAGCTAATTTATCTGAATAATCAAGTATTACAACAGTTGCACCTAATTTTAAAAATACTTCTGCTATTCCATAGCCATTTCCCATAGCGCCACCAGTGACAATGGCAATTTTATTATTTAAATTCATATTTCTATCCTCCTTTAATATTATAGCACATATTTGATGTTATAATAAAATATATTTATGTTGTAACATCTTATTTTTTTAAAAATATTATAAAATAGGCAATTAAATTAGCTTTTTGTTATATTTTATTTACAAAAATAAATAACAAAACTTGACAAATTTTTAAAATTAGGTAGAATATATGTTGTTGGAGAATACGTGCTTTGAGAGGTGGTGAGTTTTGTGGAAAAGAAAGAAAAAGTAACTGAAAAGAAAAACACTGAGAAAACAAGTATTGCTAAAAGAATTTTTGATGTTGTTTTTTGGATAGTTATTATTGGTTTAGCAATCATTTGGTTAACTGATTTTATTAATGTTAAAAATGATAAAGATCCAGTATTCTGCATAAGCAAAAAAACACATACATTTGATGATGGTACTGTAGAAGAATGTGTTGGTTTAGGTTATAAAGTTTATAACTATAACAGAAGTTCTTTCAGTAATGGTCGTCAATTCGGTCCATTCTTTATAGGAATGAGAGAAAATTAAGGGAGGTAAGGAAAAATGGATAAAAAGAAAATTATAGCAATTATATTATTTATTTTATTAGGCTTATTTATCTTTACATTTGCTAATCCAGCTCCATCTACATTAGATCCAGTAGAAGTGCCAGGCCAAGGTGAAGAAGATAAAGATACTGATAATGAACAAGATGACAATAAAGATGAAGAACAAGATGATGAACAAGAAGAAGACAATAATGATCGTCCAGTGATTAATGTTGATGAAGCACCAGTAATCGAAATTAATCCAAAAACAGTAACAATTTTGTTTGGTCAAAATTATGATGTCATGACTGGTGTTAAAGCAAGTGATGATAATGATGTAGTAAGTGTTACAGCATCTATTACTGATACAACTAAATTAGAAGTTGGAACACATACAATCACATATACAACTAGTGATAAAGCAGGACATACAACTACAGCTACAAGAACTATCATTGTATTAAATCCAACTGGTGATAACGATAATGATGGTTATACTAATGAAGAAGAAATTGAAAATGGAACTAATCCAGATGATGAAGAAGAATATCCAGAATATAGTAAAAATCCTTCAATTGATTTTAGTTCATGTGCAACTTCAATGGTTGTTTATGATGAATTAATTAATTTTGAAGATTGTGTTAAAGCAACTGATGAATTTTATGGAACAGAAGGAGTTACTATTGAAGTAACAAATGATGTAAATCCAAATCAATTTGGAAAATATACAATAACAGTGGTAGCAAAAGATAATTTAAATAATGAAACTACCGAAAATTTTGAATTTGAAGTATTAAAAAGAAATGTAACAGTTACTATTAATAATGTAGAAGCAATTTATAAAGATGAAGTTAAACCATTAACATCAAATGCTTTAGAAATGGCTTATAATGGTAACGAAATTGGTGTACAATTAAATACTGAAGTAACTAACACTACACCTGCTGGTAAATATGCAATTACTGGTACTTGGACAAATGAAAACTACAATGTTACATTTGTTGATGGTGTATATTCAATCACTTCAAAAACAATAACAGAAGAAGATATTAAAGAATTAGGTATCGAATTTAATGGTGCAACATTTATATATGATGGAACAGAAAAATCATTATCAGTAAATAATTTACCAGAAGAATTTAATATAAGTTATGAAAATAATGGTAAAGTAGATGCTGGAGAATATGAAGTAAAAGCTATTATAACTGGTAATGAAAATTATAATGGTGAAATTACATTAACAGCAACAATGACTATTAGTCCAAAAGAAATAAGATTAACTTGGATTGATAGAGGACCATTTATATATAATGGAGAAAAACAAGTATTCAAACCACAACCAGTTGAAGGTGTTGAAATAACAGTTGATGTAGAAGGTGGAAATGGTATTGATGTAGGAAAATATACAGCAGTAGCAAGTACAACAAATAAAAATTATACATTAACAAATAATAGACAAGAATATGAAATAATTGCAAAAACAATAACAGAAGAAGACATCAAAGAATTAGGTATTGAATTTAATGATGAAACATTTGTATATGATGGAACAGAAAAATCATTATCAGTAAATAATTTACCAGAAGGCTTTAATGTAAGTTATGAAAATAATGATAAAGTAGACGTAGGAGAATATGAAGTAAAAGCTATTATAACTGGTAATGAAAATTATAATGGTGAAATTACATTAACAGCAACAATGACTATTAGTCCAAAAGAAATAAGATTAACTTGGATTGATAGAGGACCATTTATATATAATGGAGAAAAACAAGTATTCAAACCACAACCAGTTGAAGGTGTTGAAATAACAGTTGATGTAGAAGGTGGAAATGGTATTGATGTAGGAAAATATACAGCAGTAGCAAGTACAACAAATAAAAATTATACATTAACAAATAATAGACAAGAATATGAAATAATTGCAAAAACAATAACAGAAGAAGACATCAAAGAATTAGGTATTGAATTTAATGATGAAACATTTGTATATGATGGAACAGAAAAATCATTATCAGTAAATAATTTACCAGAAGGCTTTAATGTAAGTTATGAAAATAATGATAAAGTAGACGTAGGAGAATATGAAGTAAAAGCTATTATAACTGGTAATGAAAATTATAATGGTGAAATTACATTAACAGCAACAATGACTATTAGTCCAAAAGAAGTTAGAGTATATTGGATTGACAGAGGTACTTTTATATACAATGGTGAAAAACAATTACCAACAGCAGGTGCAGAAAATGGTATTGAAATAACAGTTGATGTAGAAGAAGGAAATGCAATTGATGTAGGAAAATATACAGCACTAGCAAGTACAACAAATAAAAATTATACATTAACAAATACAACATTTGAATATGAAATAGTAGCAAAAGAAATAAAAGTTACTTGGATTGATAGAGGCGATTATACATATGATGGCAAAATGCATATTCCAACAGCTATAGTTGAAAATGGTATTGACTATACTGTTAAAGTAAAAGATGGAAATGCAATTGATGCTGGAAATTATACAGCAATAGTTGTTACATCTGATGGAAATTATGTATTAGTTGGTGCTACTAAAGATTATAAAATTCTTAAAGCAACTCCAAGTTATACTATTCCTTCTAATTTAGAAGCTAATGAAGGTGAAACTTTAGGAGATGTTGAATTACCAGAAGGATTTACTTTTGAAGAAAGTACTACAAAAGTTTTAACAGAAGGAGAATATAAAACTACTGTTATATATACTCCAGAAGATACTAAAAACTATAATGTAGTTGAAGGTATTGAAGTAACAATTAAAGTAAAACCAGTATATTTTATAATTAAATTTTTAGACAAAGATAATCAAATTATTTCTACTCAAGAAATTAAAAAAGGTGAAAGTGCTAAAGAACCTAATATTACTAAAGAATATGAAGCAAATGGAAAAATCTATATATTTAATGGTTGGGCAGGAAATTATAAAAATGTAACTGCTGATGCTACAATTAAACCAATTTATTTAGAACAAGAAGCTAGTGGTACATATGCATATATTTTAAAACCTCAATATGTAAGACCTGTAGATGGAGAAGGTTATCCAACAGATTATTATTACAACGCTTTAGAAGATGAAGAAGGTAATAAAGTATCTTTAACTATTAATGTTAGTGGATTAACTGAAGAACAAGCTAATGATATTAAAAATGGTGTTGATCCAGTTATCATTGGTTTAGGCGAAGAAGAAGTATTTAAGTATTTAGCGCAATCTACTAAAGATGCATTAAATGAAATTAGTCATGGTGTTGATGAAGGTGGCGCTTATACTATTGAATGGTATGTATTAAAATATCAAGCAGATGGATGGCATTTAGATGGTCATAAAGTATATGATAAAACAATTGTCAATGTTGGCAAAAAAGGATTAAATATAAGTGTCAATTTCAACAATGCTGTAACTAATTTAAAAGTTGAAGCAGATGGAAAAAAGATTGATATGTATAATCCTACTTTGAACAATAAAATTGGAAATACTTGGATTAGTGTTTTGCCAATATTTTCAGATACAGTAAAAGTTACATATACAGTAAATGGTATTGAATATACAGAAACATTTGATATTTAGAATTAAAAGGGCTCTTTGTCAAATAGTGTTGGTGGAACCAAAAACTGATGATAATGAGTAATTG
>CAMLWC010000003.1 GCA_946488855.1 uncultured Mycoplasmatota bacterium | reverse complement strand
GATAACCGCTGAAAGCATCTAAGCGGGAAGCCAACTTCAAGATGAGTTTTCCCATATTTTAAATAGTAAGTTCCCTCAAAGACGATGAGGTTGATAGGTTAGAGGTGGAAGTGTGGCAACACATTGAACTGACTAATACTAATAGAACGAGGATTTAATCATTTATTTATTTCTAAATGTGATAAAAACAATTACCATGTTTTCAGAGAATTATTTCTCTATATTTTATTGGTAACGATAGCAAAGAGGATACACCTGTTCCCATCTCGAACACAGAAGTTAAGCTCTTTAACGGCGAAGATAGTGTAAGCGAAAATAGCAAGTTGCCAATTTTTTTTTGCTTTAAAGATACAAAAGTATCTTTTTTTGGTTGTTTAAACTTTTTATTATTAATTTTTCTTCATATTTTATTTTGAAAGGGGAATTAATATGGAATTGAAAGGTATAGATATTTCAGAATGGCAAGGTAAATTAAATTTATCTGATTTCCAAAAAATTAAAGAATCTGGTATAAAATTTGTTATAATTCGCTGTGGATATACTACATATAATAAAAGTAAAATAAAATATATAGATAAATATTTTGAAAATAATTATAAATTATGCAAAGAAGTTGGTATACCTGTTGGTGCATATTACTATTCATGTGCTACTACTATTGACGAAGCCAAATCTGAGGCTAATTTTGTATTATCAATATTAAAAGGTAAGAAATTCGAATATCCAATCGCTATTGACACTGAGGATAGTCACAATATAAGTAACTCTTCATATGCTCCTACTAGTCAAGCAACTATTGGCAAGACAAAACTAACGCCTATTATTAAAACTTTTTGTGATTCATTAGAAAAAAATAATTATTATGTTTCAATTTATGCATCTACTTCTTGGTTTAAAGATAAACTAATTTTAGATGATTTAATTAGTTACGATAAATGGATAGCACAGTGGAGTAAAACCGTTAGTTTTAGTGAGAAATATGGCTTGTGGCAATATTCTAGTTCTGGTAAAGTTAGTGGTATTAGTGGAAATGTTGATATGAATTATAGTTATAAAGATTATCCTAATATTATGCTTGAAAATGGTTTAAATGGTTATTCGAAAATAGTTGAATATAAAAAATTGACAATAAATTATCTATATAACAATGAAACTATTGCTCCATCAATTAATAAAGAATTATTATTAAATACAAGTTATAGTTTTACTAGTCCAAAAATAGAAGGTTATATTGCCGATAAAGATATTATATCTGGTGTTATAACAAAAGATGAAGTTATTAATGTTAATTATACAAAAGAATCTGTAGATAATTCTAGTGATAATCTTGATTCAAATAATAATACTGTGGATATTCCTAATGATAATCAAAATACAGATATTGTTAAAGAAAATATTTTTGTTTCAATATTTAAAACAATAATTAATTTTATTAAAAAGTTATTTAAAATAGAATGAAAAGCATTCTATTTTTTATGATATAATAATATTATGAAAAAGTTAGTAGTTAAAATTGAAAATTTAGATCACTTTGGAAGAGGTATAGCTAAAGTAAATAATATGCCTATTTTTGTCGAAAATAGTTTGATTGATGAAGAAGTTGAAATTATTGTAACTAAAGAAAAAAAGAACTATATGGAAGGAATTGTTGATAAGTATATTAAAACTAGTCCAATACGAGTGGTAAGTAAATGTCCATATTATGACAATTGTGGTGGTTGTGATTTGTTGCATTTATCTTATGAAGAACAACTTAAATATAAAGAAAATAAAGTTAAAGAGATAATTAAAAAATTTAGTGATTTAGAATGTGTTAATAATATTGTAGGCAGTAAGCAATTTAATTATCGTAATAAAATAACTTTGCAAGTTAACAAAGATATTGGATATTTTAAAAAGAGAACTAATGATATTATTGCTATTGATAAATGTTTATTAGTTGATGATAAAATAAATAAAATAATCGTTGAATTAAAAAAAATAGATGTTAGTAAAGTAAATAAAATAGTTATTAGAGTTACTAATTTAGAAAGTATGGTTGTTTTTTATGGTAATATATCTAATAAAATTGAACTTGATGTTGATACAATAATTATAAATGATAAAATTATAAAAGGGAATGGTTATATTAAAGAAAATATTAATGGATTAAATTTTATTATTTCGCCAACTTCATTTTTTCAAGTTAATAATATTGGAATGATTAATATTTATAACAAAGTCTTAGAGTATATCGATGGCGGGAATGTTTTGGATTTATATTGTGGTACTGGAACTATTGGTATTTATGTTTCTAAAAAAGCTAATAATGTTTTAGGTATTGAGTTAAATAAAGAAGCAATTAAAGATGCTCAAATTAATAAAAAATTAAACAACATTAATAATATTGATTTTATTAGTGGTGATGTTGGAACTGTTTTATCTCAAAAAAACTTTAAAGCGGATATTGTTATTGTTGATCCACCTAGAGCTGGTTTAGACAGTAATAGCATTAATAATATAATCAAAATAAAACCAAATAAAATAATTTATGTTTCTTGTGATCCTGTTACTTTAGCAAGAGATTTAAATATATTAAAAGAACATTATGATGTTTTAGAAATCACTCCTTTTGATATGTTTGGTAATACTTATCATGTTGAATGTGTATCATTATTATGTTTAAAAAACATGAGGTGAAAAAGATGTTTGATGAAAAATTTTATGAACAAATTATTAATAATTATGAATATATTAATAATGTAAAAAAAATTATTAATGATAGATTTCCAATTGCTATATCTATATCGCAACTTTGCCCTATTTATTTAATGGGAGGAGCTTTAAGAGATATAAGATTTGGGAATTTACCTAAAGATTTAGATTTTGTTTGTTTAGATAATGATAATATAATTGAATTGTTTATAGAAAAATTTAAGTTAGATTATAAAATTAATTCATTTGGTGGTTATAAAATTAATTATAATGGAATGAGCATAGATTTATGGAAAACTGATGATTTATACAGTGCTGTCGAATATAATATAGATGGATTATTTTTTGATGTAAAACAAAAAAGATTTATATGTTTTGGATATTATGATGCATTAAATAATGGAATATCAGTTATTAATTCAAAAAACAACACATCTAATAAATCAAGAAAAAAAGAAAGAAGATTAAAATTAATTAATTATTTTTCTAAAATTAAATAATTTATAAAAATAGATATGGAAGTGAGTTATGTTTTTTGCAAAACCAAATATATATCCAGCATGTGGATTATATAATTTAAAACATTTAATATCAATAATAGTTATTGTTATCTTGCTTATTATTGGCGTTAAAAGGACAAAAATAAGTAAAAAAGAAGATATTACTAAAATTATTAAAACATTAACAATTTTGGTATGGATATTAGAAATAATAAAAATTATTTTTAATTTTATAATTGGTAATATTCATAATGTAAATACTTATGTTCCACTTTATTATTGTAGTATATTATTATATGCTGGTATTTTAAGTGGATTTACTAAGGGAAAATTAAAAAAAATAGGTGACATCTTTTTAGCAACAGGAGGATTATTTGCAGGAATTGCTTTTTTAACGTCACCAGGAACTTCATTAGGTATATATCCGTTATTTCATTTTATAAGTTTTCAAAGTTTGTTTTACCACTCTGTCATGATTTACTTGGGGATTATAATAATAAAATATGATTATATTGATATAAAAATTAAAGATTTTAAATATTATGCAGTTTTTATTGCTATTATTTGTGTTTTAGCTTATATTGTAAACATTAATTTTAATGGTAATTTAATGTTTATAAATGAAGGATTTGGATTTTTTAATATTGTATATAATATTTTTCCAAATATTTATCCGTTGATTATGATTATTGGTCAAATGACTATACCATTTTTCTTAGGTTTAATAATTAATAAAGTTATAAAATCATTAAAATTTTAATGATTTTTTTTAACTCAACTAACGGTTTGTTGATTTTAGGCCAATTCTTAATTATAATTTAGATGGTAGGTGGTAATATGGAAAATGAAAATATTGGAAAATTAATTTCTAAAATAAGAAAAGAAAAAGGAATGACACAAAAAGATTTGGCTGATAAATTAAATGTAACAGACAGAGCTGTTTCTAAATGGGAAAGGGGTATATGTTGTCCAGACATATCATTATTAAAAGATTTATCTAGTATATTAGGGATTTCTATTTCAAAGCTAATATGTGGAGAAGAAGTATCTGAAGAAAGTATCAATAAAACAATCCAATATACTGAAAAAAACATAAAACAAAGAATTATTAAATATTTAAATATAGCTTTAATTAGTATTATGATATTTTTAATTATATTTGTTGTATTAAACATTTTAAAGGTAGAATTTAGATATCATAAAAAATATAAATATACTGTTGACTATGAAGCAAAGATAAAAGCTTTAGAAGAATCAAATTTAAAACAATATGAAGAAATAAAAAATAAAGTTGATTTAATTTTAAATAATCAAGGAAAATATAGTGATGATGATTATAAACGTATAACAAATTATATTGAAAATATCAAAAAAGTTTTAAATTTAAATGAATTTGAGTATTTTAAGAAAGAATATTATACTTATAATGATTTAGAAAAATTAAGTAAAACCTATAATAGCTATAATAACTATGATGATAGATTTATAGATTATAGTGTGGATAACGCCATTGATGTTTATTATTTGTTAATAAAATATGATATAAATAAAGCAAATAATATTACTAATTGTAGTTGGATGATTGATAATCATTGGGGAATTAAAAATGTTATAACATCTCTTAATACAGATTTTTCTCTTTATTATTATAATGTTTCTAAAGAACTAGCTAATAATATTTACTTTTCTTTAGATAATAGATATGATTTATATTATTTAGTATTAAATGATATTATAGAAGTAGGTGATATAAGTGAAAATATTTAAATTTATTTTAAGTATTATATTAACTATTTTATCATGTTTTTTCATAATAAAATGTAATGACGGTAATTCGATATTTACACTTTTGATTTTATTATTAATGTCTATACCATTTTATTTATTGTATAAAGATAAAAGAAAAAATAAAATATATACGATTATAGTGAGTACAATTGTATTGTTTTTAATGGTGTATATATTATCTAATACAATTGATATTGTTTCATCATATGGTGTTTATTTAGGAAACGCTGAAGATTCAATTAATTATAGCTATACTAAATTATCATTTTCATTTAATATTTTATTTATATTTTTATATTTTATATCTTTATTTTTAAATCTTTTTATTACATGTAATAATTTTATTAAAGATGAAAGTAATAATAAGATAGATATATTATCTAGTATTATATTTTTATTAAATATAATTATTTATTTAAATGCTTATTTCAATTCTAAATTACCAGAAATAACAAATTATTCAATGATATATCATGATACAGATTATGTATCGCAATTTTATGGATTATTTGCAGTTTTGTTTATATGTATAATATTATATAATAAAATAAATAGCCAAGATTAAAGGCTATTTATTTGTTATTCTATAAAAATTAAATGAAGGTTTGTTAAATAATCTAAATTTATACATTGAAGTACCTAATCCACTAGATATATATAAATCGGTATTATTTATTTTATAGTATTCATCATAATAGTTTTTAGCTCCTTCTGGTGTATATAATTTACCAATAAAAGGTAATCTTACTTGTCCACCATGAGAATGTCCTGATAAAACTAAGTCATATTTATTTAAATCTAAATTATCCACAGTATCAGGTTCATGAACTAACAATATTGAATAAATTGGTTTAATATCATCAGCTTTTAATTCAGATATGTATTTATCAAATTGTTCTGTTTTAATACCAATATCTTCTTCCCCATAACCAATTCCAGATATTATAATAGGTTCATTACTTTTAGAATATATTAATTCATATTTATTATCTAAACTAAGAAAGCCACTTTCTTTAATAATATAATTATAATCATCAATTGGAATATCGTGATTACCACTTACTGCATATTTGCCTAATTTTGCTTCTATTTTACTTAAATATTTAATTATTATGTCTTTATCAAAAGAAATTCTATTATCAATTAAATCTCCAGTTAAAACGACAATATCAGGTTTTATTTCATTTATTTTATTTACAATGTTATTTAATTCTTTTTCATAAATAGTTGAACCGTAATGAATATCAGATAAATGAACTATTTTTAATCCATGATAAGAATCAGTTATTTTATTATTAACAACTTTATATTCTTTAACTTTTAATCCTTTTGTAGCGAGAAATCTAGAATATAATAAACAACTACTTATTACTAAAATAATAATAATTAAAACGATAATAATCTTTTTCATCAAAACTCCTTAAAGAAAAAATAATAATACACTTTCTATAAACATCATTATTCCATTATGAAAGAAATGTAAACTCATAGGAATAAAAATATTTTTAGATTTTACTAAAGTATATGCGAATACAGCACCAGGTATTGAATAAGGAATTATATAAATTAAATCTATTAAATTATTAAATGAACCTATAACATGTAAACCACCAAATACTAAACCAGACGCTATTATAAATACTATATCATTTTTAAATATTTTTCTAAAACTAAATCTAAAGATAGTTTCTTCTAGGAAAGGCGCAAATATCACAGCTGAAACTATCATATAAAAAGGAGCTTCTACTAATATATTATTTATAGCTTCTTGATTAGTAGCTACTGAATTTGGAAACAATGTAATTATAACAAAATTACTTATCAACATTAAAGAAAAAGCTAAAGCCCAATATTCCATATATTTTGGCATATAATTTTTAAAGTTTTTGACATAATCCTTAAAATCTCTTATATATTCTTTACGATAAATAAAAAATAAAATTAGTAAATAAATCAATTCAGTAACCATTAAATAAACAATTTTATCAAACATATTTAAATTGTAATAATTAATTCCTAATAAGCTTAAAGGTACTGTTTGAAAATAACTATATATAAAGTAAGATATAACGACACAAAGTCCTAAAATAGATTGTTTCAAATTTTCTTTTTTCATTCTATCACCATAATACATTATATCATTTTAGTTAAAAATAATAAATCTTTTTTAGAAAAATGTTTTAAAATATAAAATTTATGATATAATATTATTGCATGAGGAGTGGGACATAATCCCACTCTTTAATATAGTTGGAGGAATTATGGAAAGTAAGGTTAGAGAATTAATTGAAAAACCAATTACAGATTTAGGTTATATTCTAGATGAAGTAAAATATGTAAAAGAAAACAATACTAATTTTTTAAGAATAATTATCGATAAAGAAGGTTTTATCACTATTAATGATTGCGTTAAAGTAAATGATTTAATAGATCCAATATTAGATAAAATTGATTTTATTGATGAAAGTTATATTGTGGATATTTGTTCAAAAGAGAAAGGATGTGATTAATTTGAACACTAAAGAATTTAAAAAAGCATTAGATTTGTTAGTTAAAGAAAAAGGAATACCTGAAGATTATATTTATGATGCTTTAGAACTTGCTTTAACATCAGCTTATAAAAAGAATTACAAATCTTTGACAAATGTTAGAGTTGCTATTGATAGAGAAATTGGTGATATTCATGTTTATTCTTTTAAAACAGTTGTTTTAGATGAAGAACATGAAGCAAGAGAACCAATCATGATTGAAGTTGAAGATACAGAATCAGAAGAAGAAGGAGCTACTATTGAAGTAGAAAAACCTTACATATTTGATAAAAGAATTCATATAACTTTAGAAGAAGCCAGAAAAATTGTTCCTGATATTGAAGTTGGGGAAACTATAGAAGAAGAAGTAACACCTAAAGATTTTGGAAGAGTTGCAGCTGCAACTGCAAAACAAGTAGTTATTCAAAAAATAAAAGAAGCTGAAAAAAATATTATTATGGAACAATTTGCTGATAAACAAGATGAATTAGTAACTGGTTTAGTAGCTATGGAAGATGTTAGAAATTATTATATTGATTTAGGTAGAACTCAAGGAATATTACCAAAATCAGAAACGATTCCTGGTGAAAAAATTAAGATGGGTTCAAGTATTAAAGTATATGTAACAAAAGTTGAAAGTACAGGTAAAGGACCACTTATTCTTTTATCTAGAAACCATTATGGTTTTATTAAAAGATTATTTGAACTTGAAATACCAGAAATAAATGAAGGAATTATATTAGTTTATAGCGTTGCAAGAGAAGCAGGAGTTAGATCTAAAATAGCTGTGTATTCAGAAAATCCTAATGTTGATCCAATTGGTTCATGTATTGGAGAAAAAGGTACTAGAATAGCTAATATATTAAAAGAATTAGGCCCAGAAAAAGTTGATATAGTAGCTTATACAGCTGATAAAGCTAAATTTATTGAAAATGCTTTGTCACCTGCTAAAAATTTGCATGTATTTATAACAGATGAGAAGAAACAAGAAGCTTTAGTAGTAGTTGACAATGATAATTTATCTTTAGCAATAGGTAAAAAAGGATTAAATGTTAAATTAGCATCTCGTTTAACTAAATATAAATTAGATATCAAAACAACTGACCAAGCTAAGGAAATGGGAATAAACATAGTAGGTGAGTAAAATGAAAGTAAAAAAAATACCAATGCGTTCATGTGTTGTTACAAAAGAAAAATTACCTAAACAAGAACTAATAAGGATTGTAAGAACTCCAAATCAAGAAGTTATAATTGATTTAACAGGTAAAGCAAATGGTAGAGGTGCTTATTTAAAAAAAGATTTAACAGTTTTTGAAAAAGCTAAAAAAAGTAAAGTTTTAGATAGAATCTTAGAAATAGAGGTTAAGGATGAAATTTATGAAAAATTAAAAAATTTAATATAGGAGGTGTTTATTATGATGAGTGTATTGGAATACGCTAATGATGTAAACAAAAGTGTTGCTGAAATATTAAAAAAATGTGAAGAATTTGATATTCCAGTAAGTAATGAAGATGATTTGTTAAGTGAAGATGATATCGTTATATTAGATAATGCTAATTATGATGATATGGATGAAATAGTAGAAGAAATAATTGAAAATAAAAATATAAAAATAGATGATTCAGTATCTAAACAAAAATTAAAGAAAAAACAAGATATTAAACCATCTAAAAAAGATTTTCAACAAAAGAAAAAGGAAATGTACAAAAATAAAACAAAATTAATGACTAATACTACTAATGATAATGTTGTTTTATATAAAGAAAATATGACAATTGGTGAACTTGCTAATGCATTAGGTGTAAATAGTAGTGAATTAGTAAAAAAATTATTTTCTTTAGGTATAATGGCAACTATTAATAATGCAATTAGTTTTGAAAATGCTGAAATATTAGTGTTAGAATATAATAAAGAATTAAAAAGAGAAGAGACTTTAGACGTTACTAATTTTGAAGAATATGAAATAATCGATAAAGAAGAAGATTTAGTTAAAAGACCACCTGTTGTAACAGTTATGGGACATGTCGACCATGGTAAAACAACTTTATTAGATGCGATTAGAAAAACTGATGTTGCTAGTGGTGAAGCAGGAGGTATTACCCAAGCTATTAGTGCATATCAAGTTAAAGTAAAAGATGATTATATCACATTTATTGATACTCCTGGACATGCAGCATTTACCGAAATGAGAGCAAGAGGAGCAAGTATTACCGATATTGTTATAATTATTGTTGCTGCTGATGATGGCATTATGCCTCAAACAGAAGAAGTAATTGATCACGCTAAAGCTGCTAATGTACCAATTATTGTAGCAATTAATAAAATAGATAAACCGGAAGCAAATGTTGAAAGAGTGTTAACTCAATTAACAGAACATGGTTTAACACCTGAATCTTGGGGTGGAGATACAATTGTTAATGAAATTTCAGCAAAAACTGGAAAAGGTATAGATGAATTATTAGACAGTATTTTATTAGTGGCTGAAATGAATGAATATAAAGCTAATCCTAATCGATATGCAGTTGGAACAGTTGTTGAATCAAGATTAGATAAACATTTAGGACCAATTGTGACTGTATTAGTTCAAAATGGTACTTTGAGATTAGGCGATCCAGTTGTTGTTGGTCATGCTTATGGTAAAATAAGGACATTAAAAGATGATAAAGGATTAAATTTAACGTCAACTAAATTATCTCAACCAGTAGAAATAACTGGTATTAATGAAGTACCTAAAGCAGGCGACAAATTTATGGCTTTTGAATCAGAAAAAGAAGCAAGAAGTATTGGATTAAAAAGACAAGAAATGGCTAAACAAAAAGATATGACGCCAAGTAAATCAGTTACTTTAGAAGATTTATTCAATAAAATTCAAGAAGGTAAAAAAGAAATAAATGTAATTATTAAAGCTGATGTTAATGGAAGTAGTGAAGCAGTTAAAAATTCTTTAGAAAAATTAGATGTTGAAGGCGTTAGAGTTAATGTTATTAGAAGTAGTGTTGGAGCTATTAAAGAAAGTGATATCGTTTTAGCTAAAGCATCTAATGCTATAATAATAGGATTTAATGTAAGACCTGATAGTAAATTAAAAGATTATGCTAAAGAACAAGGCGTTGAAATAAGATTATATAATATTATTTATAAAGCAGTAGAAGAAATGGAAGCTGCTATGAAAGGTATGTTAGAGCCTATTTATGAAGAACAAGTAACAGGTGCTGCTGAAGTTAGAAAATTATTTAAATTTTCTAAAGTTGGTACAATTGCTGGATCATATGTTACTGATGGTATTATTAAAAGAGATTCAAAAGCAAGAATAATTAGAGATGGTGTTGTTATATATGATGGTAATATTAATTCAATTCAAAGAGAAAAAGATTCAGTTAAAGAAGTTAAAAAAGGTTTAGAATGCGGAATAACAATCGAAAATTATAACGATATAAGAGAAAATGATGTTATTGAAGCATATGAAATGGTGGAAATAAAAAGATGAGTGTAAAAATAGAAAGAATAGCTAGTAATATAGTAAAAGAAATAAGTTATATTTTAGCTTATGAAGTAAAAGATAGTGATATAAAATTTGTAACTGTTACTGATTGTAAATTAAGTAGTGATTTAAGTTATGCTAAAATATATGTAACAGTATTAGATGATAATAAAAAAGAAACTACGATGAAAGCACTTAATGATGCTTCTGGTTTTATAAGAAAAGAATTAGCTGATAGAATTGATATAAGACATACACCTGAATTAGAATTTGTTTATGATGAATCTATTGAATATGGTAAAAAAATAGAAGATATAATAGAAAAAATTCATGAAGAATAAAACTTCGATTTTAAATCGAAGTTATTTTTTTACAATATCAATAAATCCATTTTGTACATATTTTGTTTCATTTACTACGATAAATGCATTAGTGTCCATTTTCTTCACTAAATGTTGTAAGTGATTGAGACTTTTATTATTAATTTCAATAAATAACATATATTTTTCTTGATCTTTATTTTTTCCTTCTACATCCATTACTGTAACACCATATCCTTCATTTCTTAAAGTATTAACCATGTCTGGATATGCTTTATCGGTAATTATTTGAACACTTAAATTACCTGATATAAATTTTTTTGATAAAACACTTCCAATAAAAGTTCCTGTTGCAAATCCTAAAGAATAAGCTACAGCAATCCAAATACTTGTTTCATTAGTATTTAAGGCTTCTTTGACAATCGAAAACCAAATAAACATTTCAAAAAAACCTATCATACTAGCATATAAAGCTTTTCCTTTAACTGTTACAACAGTTCTTAATGTTCCCATTGAAACATCTAATATTCTTACAAAAAAAATTTTAATACATAAAAGAAACAATTCCATATCATCACCATTTATATTATACCAATTTTTTAAATTTTTTACTATTATTTTTGACTTTTTCAGCATAAAATGGTATTATGTTAATGGTGATATGATGAAGAAATTAATTTTTTTGATAGTGTGTCTATTAACTCTTCCTATGATTATAAGAGCGGATGGCTTAAATTTTATAGCAGATGAAGATGTAGATGACACAAAAGAAGTTGTTGGTAGTTCTGTTATTTTTGGAAATAATGTAAATTCAAATAATATTGTTGAAGGCATTGATATGAT
The DNA here is from genome assembly GCA_946488855.1 of uncultured Mycoplasmatota bacterium. GTDB lineage: Bacteria > Bacillota_I > Bacilli_A > RF39 > UBA660 > Faecisoma. Next base: position 61,223 of record CAMLWC010000003.1, on the reverse strand, counting down.
GTTTGGAAATAATGTTACATTTAATGGAAAAAGTGATTATGCATTTTTATTTGGTAACAATGTAAATGTTAAAGGTACTATTAATAACGACGGTTTTATTTTTGGTAATGTAATTAAGTTTGATGAAAATGTAAATGTTGATCGTGATTTAGTTGTTTTTGGTAGTGATGTAACTATAAATGGAAAGATAAACAGAGATATAACAATTTATGCTATGAATGTTTCTGTTAATGGTGAAGTATTAGGAAATGTTAATATTAAAGCTAATGAAATAAAAGTAGATGGTAATGTTAGTGGGACACTATCTTATAATGAAGATGCTGCGATATCAATAAACGGAAATGTTAATGAAACTAAAACAACTGAAAAATTAACTAAAGAAGTTTCATTTCAAGATAAAATATGGAATTTTATTGTTAATTATGGTGGAAATTTAGTTATATTTTTAGCTTTTGTATTGATAGTTCCACAATTATTTAAAAGAATTCAAAAGAAAAATGAAAATATTACAGTTTTAAATGCATTCTCATTATTTGGATTTGGTACTTTATCTATTATTTTAATACCTGTTATATTTATTATGTTATTAACTTTAACTTTTTGTTTACCACTTTCTATTTTATTATTGATTTTATATATTCTAGCAATTTGGTTATCCAATATATTTACTTCATATTTATTAGGAAACTTAATTTGGAAAAATTTTATTAAAAAAGATGAAAATATTTATTTAATAGGTTTAATTGGTATAAGTGTTATTAGTATTTTAACGATTATACCATATATAGGAACTTTATTTAGTGTAATAAGTGTCATGATTGGTATGGGAATAATATTACAACAATTTAAAAAAGATAATTAAACAATTTAAAAAAGATAATTAAAACTATTTATTATCTTTTTTTTTTATGATATAATTATTTATGAATGTAAACTTTATTAGAGAGTGGGAGATTGTATGGAATGGGTAGAATGGATTGCAAGGTTTTTATCATTTTGGCTTGATAAAGTTATATATACTTTCATATCAACTGTTTATAATTTATTAACTGATATAGCACAAACTTCTATATTTACTAGTGATGTTTTTGAATTGTTTGCTAGTCGAGTATATGCCCTTTTAGGTATTTTTATGTTGTTTAAAGTGTCTTTTTCTATTTTTACATACATAGTTGATCCAGATTCTTTTTTAGATAAAAGTAAAGGCTTTAGCAAATTAATTAGTAATATTTTAGTTACTTTAGCTTTATTATTATTTGTTCCTTGGATTTTTAATCAAGCAATGGATATTCAAAGAATTATTTTAAATGATAATATAATTGGTAAATTTTTTTCTGTGAATGGATTAAATGAAAATGTAACTGATGATGCAGGTAATGTTATGGCTTATGAAACACTTAAAGCTTTTTATCACATAGATACTAATTTATACCCTGAATGTGCAAGTGGAGAAGATTCACCTTTTGAAAATGCATCTAATTGTGAAAATTCTTTAGGATTGAAGGATGATGAGTGGAATAATTTAGAAACTATTTTAAATAATGCTTATAATTCAAATAGCACTAGTGTTTATATGGATTATGATTTGCTATTTTTGAAAGGCCAAGATGATAACTATGTTATGTATTATATTCCAATAATTTCTACTTTAGCAGGTGGAGCAATAGTATTATTATTAATTGTTTTTTGTTTTGATATAGCTGTTAGAAGTGTAAAAATTGGATTTTTAAGAATGTTAGCACCAGTACCAATAATTTCTAGAATTGATCCTAAAAAAGGAAAAGATATGTTTGATAAATGGGTTAAAACATGTGTTAATACATATTTAGATTTATTTATAAGATTGATGGGAATTTATTTTGCAGTTTTTGTTGTAACTCAAATTATTGATTTACAATTTGAAGATATGGTAACTGGACAAACTGCTGATGTTAATGCATTTGTTAAAGTGTTTATAATTTTAGGTGCATTGCTGTTTGCAAAACAATTGCCTAAATTAATTGAAGAAATTACTGGTATTAAGATGGATGGTAAATTTACTCTTAATCCAATGAGTAAATTGAGACAAACTCCATTAGTTGGTGCAGGTGTTACAACAGCAGCAGCTTTAGCAGGGGGAGCTTATACTGGATATAAAGCTGGTGTAGAAGCTGGACATGCTGGTAGAGGATTGTGGCAAGGTATGATGGGCGCCGGAAGAGAAATAAGAGGAAAAGTTCCATTAATGGGTGACGATAAAGGAAAGAGTCCTCGTGCGTTACATACAGGTATGCAAGCAGGTTATAAGACAATAACAGGTAAAGATTTTACACAATATAGTATTTGGAAAGATTTTGGAAAATCAGCTGGTGAAAAAGAAATTGGAACTAAAGAAAGTCCTGGATTAAAGCAATATAAATATGCTTTACAAGGAGAACAAGCTAAACTTGATGCGCGCCTTCAAACATTATATGATCAATTAACTAAAGCAACAACAGAAGAAGAAAAATTAAAATTAAATACAGAAATTAAAGATAATCGAGAATTATATGGTAAATACACTAAAAATATTAGTGCTCTTGACGATCAAATTAAAGATATTAAGAGATTATATAATATTGATGATTCACCTAAAAAAGATGTTGATGAGGCCATTGCTACAGCTAAGAACATTTTAAATGAAAATGCAAATAGAAATTCAACACAACCATCACCTATTCCACCAACTCATGGTCCAAATGGACGTGGTGATCCAGTGCCTGGTCAACCAAATCCAAACACTAGTAGAGAAAAACAACAAAGAAGAAATAATAATTAAAAAGGGTGTGATATTAGATGAATAATTTTTTGATACCAGCAAATGCAAAAAAATCAATGTTAATATTAGGTTTGTTTACTAAATTTGATTTGATATTATTTGGTTGTGGTGTAGGATTGACATTGTTATTATTAATGATATTACCACTTGAAGAATTTGCAGTATCTATAATAGCTTTACTTCCGGCATTAATTACAGGTTTCTTAGTGATGCCGGTTCCTAACTATTATAATATGAGAACATTGATAGGTTCAGCTATTGAATTTTATACAAATCAAAGAAAATTTAAATGGAAAGGTTGGTGTGTTCCACATGGCGAAGAAAAAAAGAAATAGATATACAAATGATGATATACCTGTAAAAGAAATTAAAAATGGTTATATTATTTTAGATAATGGTTTAAAAGTAACTGGAGTTAAAATAATGCCAAGAAATATTTTCATTTTGGATCAATTAACTCAAGATAGTATTATAGCTAATTTAAGAACTGTTTATAATACAATTGATTATGAATTTTGGATTATAGCAGCTGATAGACCAGTAGATATTAATGTTTATTTATCTCAATTAGAACTTTTATATAATAATATAAGTAATCCTGTTAAGAGAAAATTGATCATGGAAGATATTAATAAAGGCAATATGTTTATGAATAATAATATAGTTGATACAGAATACTTTTTACTTTTTAGGGAAAAGAAAGATGATTTAATTCAAAAAAGAATTAGAACTTTGATTAATACTTTAGCAGGTGCTGGATTAGTTGCTTATCAAACGACAAATGATGATTTAAGAATGATTTTGGATAACTTTTTAAATGGTGGTACTACTACTACTTTTGGGACGGTGTTAGGATAATGGATATAAAGAGTCAAATTGCTCCAAAAGGATTGGAGTTTAGATCAAGTGATTTTGTAATTAGTGATAAATATGCAACTATTTTAACGGTAATTTCGTATCCAAAATTTATTTCTCCTGGCTATTTAGCAAATTTAACAAGTATGTCTGGAGTTAAAGTTGTAATTAAGCATATACCTCTTCCATTTAGTGTAATACAAAGAATGTTAAATAAAGAAATTGCAGATTTAAAAACAAGATATCAAGAAGAAAATGATAAAACTATTCAAGAAAGAATTAGGCAAGATTATGAATCATTGGAATATTTTATTTCACAATTAGCTAGTACACAATCAAAAATATTTGATTTTCAAATGCATGTTATGATTACTGCAGATTCAGAAGAAGAATTAATTTCAAAAAAAATGCAGGTAAAAAGTTATTTAGAAGCAATGGAAATGAAAGCTTTTCCATTACGATTTGAACAAGAAAAAGTTTTAAAATCTATTTTACCAATTTATCCTAATCAACCAATTGAAAGCAGAATAGGAACCCCTATACCTGCTCCAACTATAGCAGCTATGTTTCCTTTTATATTTGATAGTATAAAAGATCCTGGGTTATCTTGTTTATTAGGTGTTGATTTTTCTGGAGGAGTTATTTTATTTAATCAATTTTTATATCAAATTAAGAAGGAACATAACAGAAATAATGCTAATGTAATTATTTTAGGTACTTCTGGTTCAGGTAAATCTACAGCAGCAAAATTATTAATTAGAACTCATATTAGAAATGATATTCAATTAGTAATTATTGATCCTGAAGGTGAATTCGAAGATATGGCTAGATTGTATGGTGGCGATTTCATTGATTTAGGTAAAGGTGGAGAATTTGGAATGGTAAATCCACTTGAAATAATTATGGATGCCGATGAAGATGAAATTAAGCAAGGATTAGGTTACACTGTGTTGACAAGAACTTTACAATCTATTAAAGCTTTTATTAAATATTATGACCCTAGTACTGAAGAAGATGTAATTAATTTATTTAGTGAAATAGTACAAGATACTTATAGAAGATTTGGTATTGATTTTACTACTGATTTTTCTAAATTAACTTCTGAAGATTATCCAACCTTTAAAGATGTTTATGCAACAATTAGAGGAAAATTATTATCAATTCCTGAAAAAACTCATGAAAAGGATATTTTAGAGAAATTAGAGTTGAAAATTAGACCTTTAATTAAAGAATTAAGATATTACTTTGATGGTCATACAACTATTAAACCTCAAAGCAATTTTATAGTTTTTAATATTAAAGAATTAATGAATAGTGATAAAAATATCAGAAATGCTTTATTTTTCAATATATTGAAATATGCTTGGAGTTTAACTTTAGATTCAAGTATTAATACTGTTTTAACTGTTGATGAAGCTCATGTGTTAATTTCTGGAAGTAATGTTTTAGGAGCTGATTTCTTAGGTCAAATTCAAAGACGTGCTAGAAAATATAATACTGGTACTATCATAATAACTCAACAACCTTCTGATTTTAGTGATCCTTCTGTTATAACTCAAGGAAAAGCAATTTTTGATAACGCTTCATATTATTTGGTTATGGGATTGAAAAAACAAGCAGTTGAAGATTTATCAAAATTAATTGATTTAAATGATAATGAAAAAGAAAGTATTAAAAAATATAATCAAGGTGAAGCTTTATTTGTGTGTGGAAGTAGACGTATGAGAATAAATATTATTGCTACTGAACAAGAATTGGATTCTTTTGGAAGCGGTGGCGGATTATAAAATAAGCGGTGGTGATGTTTATGAACAATAAAGAAAATAAAGAAAAATTTCCTCAAAAAGGAAATTTTTCAGCATCACCAAAAGAACCACTAATAAATGAAAATAATAATCAAAAAATACCAAGTTTAAATTCTTCTTTTCCTAATATTGAAAATAATAAATCTTTAAATAATAATGAATTTCAAAAACAAAAATTTCATCCTAATAATCAATTAAATAGAGGTAAAAATTTAAACAATAATCCGCAAAATTTAAATAGAGAAAATAAAATTAATCAGGCTAAACAACAAATTGTTAAGGAAGGTGCTAAGAAAGCAGCTGATGCTGCAGTTGGACCTGTTGGAGGAATAGCGGTTGAACAATTTTCTAAAACAGAATTGGGCAAAAAAGCTTTAAATGAAACATCTAAACAAATAAATAATCCTTTAAAGAAACCATCTTTGTTTAATTTTTTTGGAAAAAATAAAGAAAAAGAAGAAAATGTTGATGGAGAAGGAGAATTTAGTGCCGATATAGCCAAGAAAATTATAACATTTTTTACTGCTGGTATAGTTAGTATTAATGGCTGTTTAACTGCAATAATTATTCTAGCAATAATTTGTCTTATTATATCACCATTATTCTTTATTAATGAAATAATCGGCAATATTTCTGGAACATTAACTACTTTTGGTGAGAAATTAGGTAATTTATTAACTTTTAGAGGTTGGTGTACTGATTCAGAATGTGAAGAAAAAGAGCAAAATGACTTTTATGAAAAAATAGATGAAGTTTATGGAGAATATAAGAAAGATCCATATTTTGTTACTTTAAACACTAATTTAATAACAGCTACTCTTACATATTCTGATCCTTTTTCTACAACAGAAGGAACTGATGGTGAGGCTACAAGTTTAGAAGATCTTTTACCATCAAATTATGTTGATTTTAAAAAAAGTGAAAAAAAAGTTGATCTATTAGCAACAAAAATGGTTAGTTATTGTTGCTATAAAGATGGAGATGAATATGAAGCACCTAATGGAAAACATATGTGCCAAGGAAGTGATCATAAAAATTATAAAGACATTAGTTATTCTTGTCCTGATGATGTAATTGATGAAGAAACTGGAGAAGTATTAATAGATTACTCAGAAAAATATAAATTAGATATAGAACGATATAGAGAATATTTAGAAGATGAATTTATTCAAAAATTTTATTATGAAAATAAAAAAAATGATGAAACTCAAGGAAAAATAGATCGAGCTGTTGAAGAAATTTTTTTAAGAGTATCATTTTATGAAAACTTTACTGATCAAAAGAAATTTGGAAAAGTTTATGCTTATTGTTCTGGTGTTACAGTTTTAAATCAAGACGGAAGCGTTAAAGGCACATATGATTTAGAGGAATATGTCGCGGGAGTTGTAAGTGGTGAAGCTTGGGGTGGACAAAATATGGAAGCATATAAGGCTCAAGCAATTGCTGTTAGAACTTACACTTTAAGCAGAACCAAAAATTGTACAGTTGCTATTGAAAGTAGCCAAAGTGATCAAGTATTTAATGAAAATATAAAAGATTTTGCACGTCAAGCAACTGAAGAAACTTCTGGTATGGTTTTAGTGTATAATGATGAAATATTTTCTTCTGAATATGATTCATATTGTTATGGTGATAGCAATTGTACTTATGGTGAAGAAAATGGAAAAAGATATGTAATATATTCAAAAAAGCCAACTATGGAAACACATAAAGTTTATTTAAGTCCTGAATATTATCATATGATTGCAGGTGGACATGGTCGTGGTATGAGTCAAGTAGCATCATATGAAATGGCTAATAATGGTTCAACATATGATGAAATATTGAAATTCTTTTATTCAGATGGTGTCGAAATTGTTGGAATGAATACTGTTTATGGTGGATATGCAAGTTCCTCAAAACCACCTTCTAGTATTGCTGAGTTAAAAGAAAGATCAGAGTATTATGCGTCTTTGGGAATTGTAACAATTGGTGGACAACAATTTGATTTATCAAAAATATATAATAGTAATGCAAGTAATTTAGGACAATGTGTTTGGTATGCTAAATCAAGAGCATTAGAATTAATATTGTCATCGAATATGGATGATATGACAAAAGCAATTGCATTAAATGCTATATTGTCGGTTAGTGCTAATGGAGAAGGATGGTTTGATTATTCATCTTTAGAAATTTTTGAAAAAAGTACTGATAGAAATATGCCTATGCCAGGTGCTATAATTTCATGGTCTAGTAGTGAAAGTGCTGGTGCAAGACATAATTATGGACATGTTGCAATAATTGAAAGTGTTGATTATGAAAACAAAACGGTCGTAATGTCAGAAGGTTGGAATGCTGCTGGAGCAAATGGTTCTTCAACTTGGGGGAATGTAGTAATTAATACTACAACAAAAACATTTGATCAATTACAAAGCTATAATACTGGGTATACATTTAATGGATATGTTTATATATTAGGTAAAGGTGAATAAAATGAAAAAAATAATGATTTTGGTTTTATCGCTCATTATATTAACTGGATGTCAAATTAAATATGAATTAAAATTTGAAGATGAAAATTTAATTGAAAACATTAATGTTGAATTAAAAAAATCTGATGAAAAACAAATTGAAGATATAAAAAAATATAAAGCATATTCAATTTTTGATAATACTTATCAAAGATTATATAAAGTAAATTATAATAATGGAATAACAAATTTTACTGCAAATTATCAATATACATATAATTTTGATGAATTTAGACATGCTCTTTATATTAAAAGTTGTTTTGATGCATTTAGTTTTGTCACTAATGATGATAATTATATTTTATCAACTAGTCAAGGATTTAATTGCATGTTTGTTGATTATAATAAAGTTGATAATGTTGAAGTCGTAATTAATACAAATCATGAAATTATCGAAAGTAATGCAGATGAAATAAAAAATGGTAAACTTATATGGAATATTGACGATAATAATGCTGAAGAAAAAAGTATTTATGCCAAATTTGGTTCTGTAAAACAATTAAATTTTTTTGATAAAATATTACAATTTATAAAAAATAATTTTTTAACATTTGTTATTTTTGGTGGATTATTTTTATTGATTGCAATCACAGTTTCTGTTATTATAATTATTGGTAAAAAAAATAATGAAATTTAATTAATAATATGATATACTTATATATGATTAAGGGGTGAACTTAATGAAGTTAAAATTTAAAGCAACAGCCAAGGATTATTTAATATTTGCTATATTTGCAGTTGTATTATTATATTTTGTTGCTATAGCAGTGCTTAATATTTCTAGTTTTGCAACTGATGCCAGTTTTCACGGATTAGATCCATTTCCAGCTTTTACTGAAGAATATTTATTGCCTACAATAGTTGGATATATATTTGCATTTATATTTATATTTACAAGTGTTTCATCATATTTCTTCGAAAGGGATAAAGGTTTTGGATTTAGTACAGGTAGTAAAGAAGAAAAAGGTTATTCTAGATGGGCAGAAGAAAAAGAATTTAAAAAACAAAGTGGTATTAACAAAGTTTTACCAAATCAAGAAACTAGTGAATATGCAGGTATTCCTTTAATAAATAATGGTAAAGAAATATGGGTTGATTCTGGTGAATATCATAATCTTATTTTAGGTTCTACTGGTGCTGGTAAAACTCAAACTATGGTTCAACCAATGGTTAGAATTTTAGCTAAAAAAGGTGAATCAATGATTATTACCGATCCTAAAGGAGAAATTTATGAAAATAATGCAGAAATGTTAAGAGAAAAAGGTTATAACATTGTGTTATTAAATTTCCGTGATCCACAAAAAGGAAGTGCTTGGAATCCATTAGGTTTACCATATCAATTATATAAAAGTGGAAATAAAGATAAGGCAAATGAGTTATTAGATGATTTAGCTATGAATATTCTTTACGATGATAAAGCTCAAAGTCAAGATCCTTTCTGGGAGAAAACTTCTGCTGATTATTTTACTGGTTTAGCTTTAGCATTGTTTGAAGATGCAAAAGAAGAAGAAATAAATTTAAATACAATAAATTTAATGACAACTGTTGGTGAAGAAAAAATAGGAAATACTACTTATATAAAAGAGTACTTTAGTTATAAGGATAAATCAAGTCCTGCTTACATTAATGTTTCTTCAACTATTATGGCACCAAATGATACAAAAAGTAGTATTTTGTCTGTATTTAAGCAAAAAATAAAATTATTTTCTTCAAGAGAAAATTTATCAGAAATGTTAAGTCATAGTGATTTTGATTTAAAAGATATTGGTAGAAAGAAAACAGCAGTTTTCCTAGTAATTCAAGATGAAAAGAAAACTTACCATTCATTAGTTACTATATTTATTAAGCAATGTTATGAAACATTAATTGATGTAGCGCAAGAATCGGGTGGTAAATTACCATTTAAAACAAATTTCATACTAGACGAATTTGCTAATATGCCACCACTTAAAGATGTTACAACAATGGTTACAGCAGCAAGAAGTAGAAATATAAGATTTACATTTATTATTCAAAACTTTGCTCAATTATATCAAGTATATGGAAAAGAAAATGGAGAAACTATTAAAGGTAACTGTGGTAATATTGTATATCTTATTAGTAGTGAGTTAGCGTCATTAGAGGAAATTAGTAAATTATGTGGTGAAGTTAAATCAAAAGAAAAGGATAAAACAGCTAGTACACCTTTAGTAACAGTTAGTGATTTACAACGATTACCTGAAAATACAATTATTGTTTTAAGAATCAGATCAATGCCTTTTAAAACAAAAGTTGTTCCTGATTGGAAAATTCAAAAAGAAGGTGGCTGGGGTAAATCATATCCTAAAGCTACTTATCCAGAAAGAGAAAAACAAGAAATTAAATTGTTTGATATAAAAGCATTTGTTGATGCAAAAAGAGAATCAAAATTAAATGAAATGATGAATTCATTTAATCCAATGAGTTCAGTAAGTGGTGGAATGCCAAATATACCACGACCTGAAAAAAGAGAAATGCCAAAAAATGATGCTTTTGATATAGATTCATTAGTAAAGAGAATTGATGCTAAAATTGCTGAATTAGAAGAACAAGAAAAACAGGAAAATGCTAAAAATGCTTCAATGAATCAAAATAATGTTGCTACTTTACAAAATACAAAAGTTGAACAACAAAATATTACAAATGATAATAAATCTACAAATTTAAATCATGACAATTTAGATAAAGAAAATAATGATAAAGTAGAAAAAGCAACAACAAATGTAAGTAAAGTCGTTGAAATGCCAGAGATTAAATTAAAAGAAGAAGAAAACAAAGTAATTAATGGAGTTTCTGATGATGAATTCTTTGATGATTTTTTTAATGATGACGAGTAGTTTAATTACCTTTATTAATTATTCCTTGATACATATAATGTATTAGGGTGGTTATATGGTATTAAATATTTCAATAAAAGAATTATTAAATAAAAATAATATAAATATTATTGATATTAGAAGTATTGAAAAATATAATGATAACCATATAAATGGAGCAATTAATATACCTTACATATTATTACTTAAAGAACCAGAAAAATATTTGAATAAGAATGAAGAATATTATATATATTGCCAATATGGTAAAAATAGTTTAAAAGTATGTAATATTTTAGCTACAAAAGGTTACAAAGTATATAATATTTTAGAAGGTTATGAAGGATGGTTATTAGAAAAATAAGTTTTATAGAAATATAAGACTTTTTTTTATAAAATATGATATAATTAAAATGGTGATTGTATGGAATATATAATAATTATTTTATTGATAGTTATATTAATAATTTGTATTTTATCTTTATCAAAAAATATAAACGAATCAAACATAACTGAAAGACTAGGAAAATTAGAGACAAATGTTGTAAAAGAGGTTAGTGAATTTAAATCATCTTTTAGTAGAGACTTAACTAATGATTTTGATAAATTAAATGATAAGTTAGATAACAAATTAACTTTAATTAATAATAAAGTTAATGAGAGATTAGATGAAAATTTTGAAAAAACTAATAAAACATTTACCAATGTTTTAGAAAGATTATCCAAAATAGACGAAGCTCAAAAAAAAATTGATAATCTTTCTAGTGATATTATATCTTTACAAAGTATTTTAACGGATAAAAAAACAAGAGGAATATTTGGTGAAGTTAATTTAAAAAATATTATGTATAATATTTTTGGTGATAATGATAAAATATATCAAATGCAATATAAATTTAATAATGATACCATAGCTGATTGCGTTTTATTTGCTCCACAACCATTAGGTACAATTGCAATTGATTCTAAATTTCCTTTGGAACATTATCAAATTATGGTGGATAAAAAAAATGAAATAAGTATTAGAGAACAAGCAGAAAAATTATTTAGAACTGATATGAAAAAGCATATAGATGCTATAGCTAGTAAATATATAATTGATAATGTTACATCTGATCAAGCTATTTTGTTTTTACCAGCAGAAGCAATTTTTGCAGAAGTTAATGCTCATCATCCAGATATTATTGAATATGCTTATAAAAAAAGAGTGTGGATTACTAGTCCAACTACTTTAATCAGTACACTAACAACTATTCAAGTAATAATTAAAAATATGGAAAGAGATAAATATACTACAGTAATACATAACGAGTTAAAATTATTAAGTAATGAATTTAATAGATACAAAGAAAGATGGGACAAGTTATATCGAAGTATCGAAACAGTAAGTAAAGATGTTAAAGATATACATACAACAACAGATAAGATAACGAAAAGGTTTAATTCAATTAATCAAGTAGAAATGGAGAAAATCGATGTTGAATAAAATAAATATATTAATTTCTTTTGTATTTTGTTTTATTTCATTTTTATTTACATTTATAAATAAGGATATAACAATATTGCTTTTTAGTTTATATATAATAATTCCTTTTATATTTAAACTAAAACCAATAATTACTTTCTTATATTTAATATTTGGTTTTATAGCTTTATTTTTAGGGTGTCAATTACATTTGTATAAAACTGTTTATTGGTATGATAATTTTTCACATTTTATATGGGGATTTTTATCAAGTTTATTAGCAGTTTTGTTATTAAAAAAATTTAAAAAGTTTGATAATATAATATTTAGTTGCTTATTTATTTTCATTTTTTCTTTAGCAACATCAGGATTATGGGAAATTTTTGAATTTATGGTGGATAATATTTTTAATGCCGATATGCAAAGAAGTGCAACTGGGGTATACGATACAATGAAAGATATTATAATTACTTTGTTTGGTAATATATTGTTTATATTAAGTTATATATTTGAATATAAAAATAAAAAATTATTAATTAGATTTTTAATAGATAATTTGTAGGAGGAATTTATGGAAGAAAGAATTATAGAATTATTAAAAAATACTGATAAAGCTTTATCAGTTGATGAAATTAATGATGGATTGGGTTTTAAATCAGTAGAAGAATTAAAACAATTATTAAAAGTATTAAATGAAATGGAAGATAGTTTAAAAATATATAGAACTAAAAAAAATAATTATTTATTATTTACTAATAGTCATTTAAAATTAGGAACAATGATAGCAAATAAAAAAGGTTATGGTTTTGTTGATATCGATGGCGATGATGATATTTTTATTGCACCTACTAATATGAATGGGGCAATTCATGGTGATAGAGTAGTAGTTGAGATAACATCTCCAAAAGGTATTGATTTAGAAGGTAGAATAGTGAAAATTGTCGATCGTAAATTTAAACAAATGGTAGGTGAAGTATATTTTAATAAAAATATTCCTTATGTTGATTTAGATGATGAAAGGGTAAAAATAACTATTAAATTAGATAAAACTATGGGAGCTATGCCTGGACATAAAGTTTTAGTTAAAATTACTAATAAATTAAAAGATAATAATTATAAAGGTGAAGTAATTAAAATATTAGGTCATAAAAATGATCCTGGTGTTGATATATTATCTATTACTAATGAAATGGGTATTCCTGATACTTTTAGTGATAAAACGATGGAAGAAGTAGATAATTTACCTGACGAAGTTTTAGAAAAAGATTTAGTAGGTAGAACTGATTTAAGAAATGAAATGATATTTACAATTGATGGTGATGATACCAAAGATATAGATGATGCAATATCAATTGAAAAAGTAGGTGATAATTATAAGTTAGGTGTGCATATAGCTGATGTTAGTTATTATGTAAAACCTAATACATCATTAGATAGTGAAGCTTTTGATCGTGGTACTAGTGTTTATTTAGCTGATAGGGTAATACCAATGTTACCTCATAAATTATCTAATGGAATTTGTTCATTAAATCCTGGTGTTGATAGATTAGCTTTATCTTGTATTATGGAGATAGATAAAAATGGTAATGTTGTAGATTATGATCTATTACAAACTGTTATTAGATCTAGAAAACAAATGACATATAAAAATGTTAATAAAATATTAGAAGAAAATATAGTACCAGAAGGTTACGAAGAGTATGCAGAAAAATTAAGATTAATGTTAGAATTAGCCCATATTTTACGTAAACATAAAGAAAATAGAGGTTATATTGATTTTGATATTGATGAATCTAAAATAATTGTAGATGATAAAGGAAAAGCTATTGATGTTACATTAAGATATCGTGGAGAAGGAGAAAAATTAATTGAAGACTTTATGATAGCTGCTAATGAAACAGTAGCAACTCATATTTATTATATGGAATTACCGTTCATTTATCGTATTCATGGTGAACCTAATGAAGAAAAAATTAGTAATTTTATGAGATTTTTAAATATTTTAGGTTATAAAGTAAAAGAAGATTTAAATAAGTTAACACCTAAAACTATGCAAAATATATTAGGTCAATTAAAAGATAAAAAAGAATTTCATTTATTATCAGCTTTACTTTTAAGAAGTATGCAAAAAGCAATATATGATACTAATAATATAGGTCATTTTGGTATTGCAAGTAAATGTTATACACATTTTACATCTCCTATTAGAAGATATCCAGATACAACTGTTCATAGATTATTACATACTTACATATTTGATAATAATATTAATAATGAAACAATTAATTTTTATGAAAGAGAATTACCTTTTGTAGCAGAACATACATCTAATATGGAAAGAAGAAGTATTGAGTGTGAACGAGCTGTTGATGATATGAAGAAAGCAGAATATATGATGGATCACATTGGTGAAGAATTTGATGGTATTATTAGTTCTGTTATGAATTTTGGAATGTTTGTTGAATTACCTAATTTAATTGAAGGATTAGTTAGATTAGATAGCATTAAAGGTGATTATTATACTTATGATGAAACAACATTTACTATAAGAGGAAATAAAGATAAACGTGGATTTAGATTAGGTGATAGTATTAAAGTAAGAGTTGTGGCTGCTGATAAAGAAAAAAGAACAATTGACTTCGAGGTGGTAAGAGATGGAGATACTAAACAGGAAAGTTAATTTTGATTATGAAATACTTGATACATTTGAAGCTGGTATTGTATTAACTGGTACTGAGATTAAATCAATAAGATTAGGCAAATGTAATTTAAAAGATAGTTATGCAATTATTAAGAATAATGAAATATTTATTCTTAATATGCATATTAGTCAGTATGAACAAGGAAATAGATTTAATCATGATGAAACTAGAACTAGAAAATTATTAATGCATAAAAAAGAAATATTAAAATTAAGAGATAAACTGGAAATTGAAGGATTTACTTTAGTTCCAATTAAACTATATTTTAAAGGTAGTAAAGCTAAATTATTAATAGGACTAGCTAAAGGTAAAAAAAATTATGATAAAAGAGAATCTATTAAGAAAAAAGATATTGAAAGACAAATAGCTAAAGATTTAAAAAGATATTAAAAAGGAGTTTATTATATGGCATGGAAAGATATAGATGAAAAGAATAATTTTAAAACTATAACAAACAATATTGAATATAGAATTAATAGTGCATTAATTGAAATAAATAAAATAGTTGGAGAAAATTTGAATCTTCCTAACATAGGTACTATTTATCGTAATAAAACTTTCGATTTAGAGGAACAATTTTCTAAAATGGGAATAAACTTTTTTGATAAAATAGTTTTAAGAGATATTATCAATAATTATTTCTTTGATTTAATAGAAGAAAATATTAAAATAATATATAAAATTATCAATAAATTGAAAATAAGTAATGGATTATTTTTGTTTGAAGGAACATCTAAAATAGGTAACAAAATTATTAGTAATGTTATAAAAAAGTATGTAGAATCATGTTCTAAAATAACTGATTTTAATATAAAAGATCATATTTCATTAGCAATGATTTCATATTTTAGTAGTGATGAGTATTATATTTTTACACCTGGAGAGTTTATTAATACATATGAACGAGCAAAAGACGAATTATTACAATTAGGTTTTGAAGATTTATTACCTTATCTCGATAAAAAAATACTACCGCTTATAAAAAAACAAGAAATAGAAACGTCTAAATTTAATTTGAAGATGGAAAACAAGGAAAAATAGATATTATATTTTTGGTGTAAATAATTAAAAAGTAAAGATATATTCAAATGTTCTTATTTTTTAAGGTAGTAAAATTAAATTGAAATTGTTGAAATAATTGTTTCAATAAATTAACCTTTAAAGATAATAAATAAGTTTTATAGTAATAAGTTGTGAATTATATGAAAAAGTATGTTTTTAATATTTTATAATGAATTATAATTTGAAAAAAAAGTAATAATGTGGTATAATTTGTACCACATGGGGTCGTCTAGTTTCGACGAAAATAATAATTTTTAAAGGGCAGGTCGTAAGATATACGATACATTCAAATTTAAAAATAACTGGAAACAGAAATCAATTAGCTTTCGCTTAATATATTAGAAGGCTGCTTCTTTATATTTTTGCTCACGAAATATAAAAGAGGCTCGATTAGTGAGTTATATCAATAGTTTTTTTCTAGAATTATTGATGAATAAAAATAGAAATTACTAAATAAAATTTTGATAGTTTATTATTATTTAGGACATTAACAAACTATCTAAACTTGTAGAACTTTAATCTTTATATTTTCGGACAGGGGTGCGATTCCCCTCGACTCCACCAAATGAAAATAAACCACATTTGGTGGTTTTTAATATGGTGATAAAATGAAAAAAATAGTTAATATGAATGAAGCTGATATTTCTAATGAAGAATATCCTATTATTGGCACCTGTGCTTTAGCAACTTGTTTTGGAATATTATTGTATGAAGAAAATAAAAGAATAGCCATAGTTGGTCATTCTACAGCTGATTGGGTGCCTATTGTTTTAAAAATGTTAGATTTAATTGATGATAGTGAAATGAGTATTTTTAAATATTTAGTTATTCCAGGTTATTATTCTAAAATAGAAGATGTTTATAATACTAAGAAAAAAATAGAATTATTTTTTGAAATGTTTAAAACTGATAAAGTTTCTTTTAAACCATATGATAAAGAATATGAAGAATATATTATATTTGATGAAAAAACTTGTTCTTATGAATTTGATTTTGATTCTAGAACAGGCAAATTTTTGCTCTCTAAAAATAATTATATAAAAAAATAAGAATATATGTTATAATTTATTTAGGGGGAAAACATATGCAAGTTATACATATTGATAGTATTAATCCAAATTTAAAAAAATTTTTATTTGAATCGAGAAAAATGATTTTAAAATATTCTTCACTTGATTTTAATTATAGATGTTATACTAAGTATTTAGATACATCATATCAGTATTATACAATGATACCTGATGCATTATATGATAATATTCCTTTTGATATTTTGACGAGATGTGTTGAATATAATAAACTTCTATCATATATATTAATAGGAAATTATGCAATTATTGACAATAATAATAATTTATATAACAATTTAATAGTTTATAATCAAACTGAAGGTAATTATACAAAAAATAGTCCAATTTTTACAATTGCTAAATTAAAATTGTTAAAAGAATATTATAGTGAAAAAAAATTAGATGATGATATTATTTCTAAAATTTTAGGTTTAAGAGAAAAATTTGATAGAGAATTAGATGGTAGTTTAGCTTCAAAA
This sequence comes from uncultured Mycoplasmatota bacterium, assembly GCA_946488855.1. Classification (GTDB taxonomy): domain Bacteria; phylum Bacillota_I; class Bacilli_A; order RF39; family UBA660; genus Faecisoma. The sequence goes on along the minus strand of CAMLWC010000003.1, from coordinate 43,644 downwards.
TTTGATTATGAATATTATCAATATTACGCTTTAGTTGAAAAATTGAGAAAGCAAAGAGTAGAATGTTCACTATTAGGTGAAGAAATTAATAAAATATATATTAGATAATTTTGACAATTGTTTGCTATAATGTTATAATTGAATGGTTTAAGGGGTGAATTAAAATGAAAATTAATTCAGTTAATTTAGTAATAAGTGCAGTTAGACGTAGTCAATATCCAACTGATAACAAACCTGAATTTTTATTAGTTGGTAGATCAAATGTTGGTAAAAGTAGTTTTATTAATACTTTAATTAATCGAAAAAATTATGCTAGAACTTCTGCAACACCTGGAAAAACTCAAACAATAAATTTTTATTTAGTGAATGATCAATTTTATTTAGTTGATGCTCCAGGATATGGTTATGCTCAAGTAAATAAGAAAAAACAAAAAAAATTTGGTTTGATGATGGAAGATTATTTAACTAATAGAAAAAATTTAAAACAAGTTTTTATGTTAGTCGATTTTAGACATAAATTAACTAATGATGATATTATGATGTATAATTTTTTAAAATATTATAAATTACCAGTTACTATAATTGCAACTAAAGTCGATAAAATTCCTATTACAAAACAACAACAACAAAGAAATGTTTTATTAGAAGATTTAGATTTAGTAGTTGGTGATGAATTCGTAATGTTTAGTAATGTTACTAAAATTGGTAAGGATGAAATACATCAAAAAATTGAAAGAACGATTTAGTATTTAATTTCATACACTATTTTAGGTGATAGTGTGAAATTAGTTTTTAAAGACAATAAAATTATTGTTTTTTTAAATAAAAAATTAGATTTAGATAAAATAAATTTGGAAAATTATTTCAAAAAATTATTTTTTGAAATAAAAGATAAATATAATTTAAAACTTAATGGTTATTATAATATTAATGTTTATATAGATAAATATTATGGTAGTATAATTGAGATGGAAGATGAAGATTTAGATTATTATAATTATTTTAATCAAATTGATATGGAAATAAAAATAAATAAAACTACATTTTTATATGAAATAGATTATGAATATATAAATAAAGAAATATTAGATAAAACTATTATATATAAATTGAATAATAAATTGTATTTTAAAATAATAGATCAAAGTATTTTAAACAAAATAATTGAATGTAGTAAAATTATATATGATGATAATGTTAGAGAAATATTAAAAATTAGTAAGAAGGTGAAAATATGAAAAAACCGGTTGTTGCTTTAGTTGGAAGACCAAATGTAGGGAAAAGTACTTTGTTTAATCGATTAGTAGGAACAAAAGTAGCTATTATTGAGGATATACCAGGTATTACTCGTGATAGAATATATGGTGATGTAAAATTTGATAAATACTCTTTTCATTTAATTGATACTGGTGGTATAGATATAGGTGATGAAAATTTTAATGAAGAGATTAAAACTCAAGCTGAAATAGCAATTAATGAAGCTGATATTATTGTCTTTGTTGTTGACGCTAAAGAAGGAATAACACAAAATGATTTAGTAGTAAAAGAAATGCTTTTAAAATCAGGAAAAAAAGTTATTGTAGCAATTAATAAGATAGATAGTAAATTAGCTAAGGATAATATTTATGATTTTTATGAATTAGGTTTTGATAATTATATTAATATAAGTTCAGAACAAAATGAAGGAATATATGAATTATTATTGGCAATAACATCTGATTTTAAAGAATATGAAGAAGATGATGCTGATGTAATAAAATTTAGTGTTATAGGAAGACCAAATGTTGGAAAAAGTAGTTTAGTTAATGCTATTTTAAATGAAGAAAGAGTAATTGTTAGCAATATAGCTGGTACAACAAGAGACGCAATTGATACACCTTTTACTTATCATAATGAAAAGTTTGTTGTTATCGATACAGCAGGAATGAGAAAAAAAGGAAAAATATATGAAACTGTAGAAAAATATAGTTTATTAAGAAGTATGAAAGCGATTGATAGATCTGATGTTTGTTTATTAGTAATTGATGCTGAAACTGGAATAATAGAGCATGATAAGCATATAGCTGGTTATGCAATAGAAGCAGGAAAACCAATAGTAATTGTTGTTAATAAATGGGATACAATTAGTGATAAAGATGAGAATATGAAAAAATTTATTAAAGATATTAGAAATAATTTTCAATTTATGCCATATGCACCAATTGTATTCTTGTCTGCATTAACTAAAAAAAGAATGCATACATTAATGCCAGAAATAATTAAGGTATACAAAAATAGTACTAAAATGATAGCAACTAATTTAATTAATGATTGTATTAAAGATGCATATAATCTTAATTTACCACCTTCTTATAAAGGTAAAAGATTAAAAATATATTTTTGTAATCAAGTTTCTAATAAACCACCTAAATTTAATATTCAAGTAAATAGTAAAGGTTTAATCCATTTTTCATATGAAAGATATTTAGAAAATAAAATAAGAGAATCTTTTGATTTCGAAGGTACTCCAATTATTTTGCAATTTAAAAATAAAGGTGAGGAATAAATGGAATATTATCAAACAGCAAGAAAGTGTTTTGATGATTATGTTTCATCATTTAACGAAAGTGATATTAGTAAGTTAATAGAACAAAAAAGAATGCATACTAATGAAGTTGTAATAGATGGAATAAAAACTATTAAAAAATTAAACTTTAATGAATCGTTTATAGATTTTACAAAGATAGCTTTAATGAATCATGATGTTGGCAGATTTTTGCAAGCTCGTGTTACGAAAACATTTAATGATATAGAATTGCATAAGTTTTGTTTTGAAAATCATGGTGAATTAGGTACTTATGTTTTAAAATCAGGTTTAATTAATTCACAAATACCTATAACTAGAAATTTTGATGGACCAATATTATCAATAGTTAATAATCATGTTACAAAAGTTATTAATCCTAAACAATTATTGATACTTTCTTCAAATTTATTAAAAAATGAAGATGCTTTAGATTTCTTTTCTACTGCTAGTACAGAAGAAAAACAAAAGGTTATAGATACAATAACTCAGATAGTACAAGATGTTGATCGACTAGATATTTATCATCAAATTATAGATGGCAGATGGAATCCAATTAAATCAAAAGATAAAATATCTAATATTGTTTTAAACCAATTTTATGATGGAAAATATTTAAATATTGCAAAGTTAAGAAAAGAAGGTTTGTGGAATAGTAATGTTGGTGAATTAGTTAGACTAACTTTTATAAATCAAATTAGATTGTTAAGTGTTGCTCAAATAATAAAAGAAGAAAAAATACTAGAAAAAATGCGTAGAAAACAAAATAATAGACAAGTTATTGAAGCATATGATTTTACAATTGATAAATTAAATGTATTAATAAAAGAAAGTAATGGAATAATAGTTTGACATTTGTTTTAAATATATGATATTATTATTTATAGATTTAATGAAGAACAAAAATATAGTTATTTAATTGGTAATTTAGAAAATTAGTGGCTGATGAAAACTAATCAAGATTAAATAATAAATTACATTTTGGGAGTTAAAACGGGTAATTGCGTTATAAATTAAAGTGTATGATATATTCATAAATTAAGGTGGTACCGCGGAATTTGTTCGTCCTTAGTCTATGAATATTTTTTTATGGAGGTGTTTATGAATTGGAATGATATATATGTTAGAAATAAATTGTTAGATGAAATATTTTATAACAAATTTAAAAACGATGATAAAATGTTTGAAAAAAACTGTATTGAATTAATAGTTGAGATAGCTGAATTTGCAAACGAATCTAGATGTTTTAAATATTGGTCTAAAAAATCAATTAATAAAGATGATGTATTAGAAGAATTAGCTGATTGTATTATGATATGTTTATATTTTTATAATTATTTAAATGTTAAAGAAATAAAGATTAAAAATTACAATTTTTCCAATGATATTTTAATATCTTTAAATGATGTCTTTAAATTATCTACTTCATTAATAGATAACATAGATAAAGAAAATGTAATTAAAATTTTTAATTATTTAATTTATATTGGTAAATTATTAAATTTAAATGAAGAAGAAATTTATAATGCTTGTTTAAAAAAAATAAGTAAGCAAGAAAAGAGATTAGAAGAAGGTTATTGAAATGAGATTTTTTGAAAAAATAAGTTTTGAACAATTTAAAAAAGATATCAAAGATGATTTGAATTTATATAATAATTATTTGCTACCTAAAAGAGCTACTAAAAATAGTGCAGGATATGATTTTTTTGCTATTGATGATATAGTTATTAAACCTAATGAAATAGTTAAAATACCAACTGGTTATAAAGCTAACTTTAATAGTGATGAAGCATTATTATTAATTATGAGAAGTAGTTTGGGATTTAAATATAATTTAAGATTAACTAATCAAGTTGGATTAATTGAAAGTGATTATTATAATAATGAATCTAATGAAGGACATATGTGGTTATCAATTCAAAATGAGGGAAATGAAGATATTTTTATTCCTAAAAATAAAGCATATTGCCAAGGAGTCTTTATTAAATATTTGATTACAGATGATGATAATGTTACTGAGATTAGAAAAGGTGGATTTGGAAGTACAGATAGGAGAGATGAAAAATGAAATTATATGATGAATTAGTATGGAGAGGTTTAATTGAAAATATTACAGATGAAAGTTTAATTGAAAAGATAAATAATGGTGGATTAACATTTTATATAGGAACAGATCCAACTGGAGATAGTTTACATATTGGTCATTATTCAACGTTTTCAATGGCTACAAGATTAAAAAAAGGTGGACATAATCCAATTTTATTAGTAGGAGGAGCAACTGGTTTAATAGGTGATCCTAAACCTACCGCTGAAAGACCTATGATAACTAAAGAATTATTAGAATATAATTATAAAAAATTAAGAAATCAAGTTGAAAAAATATTTGGCTTTGAAGTAGTTAATAATTATGATTGGTCAAAAGATATTAATTTTATTGATTATTTAAGAGACTATGGTAAATATTTTAATTTAAATTATATGTTAAATAAAGAAACTGTTAAAAGTAGATTAGATATTGGTATAACATATACTGAATTTTCATATATGATTATGCAAGCTTTAGACTTTTTATGGTTATATGAAAATAAAGGTTGTACATTACAAATAGGTGGATCTGATCAATGGGGGAATATTACATCAGGAGTAGAATTAATTAGAAAAAAAATAGGAAAAGAAGCATATGGTTTAACTATGCCATTAATTACAAAAGCAGATGGAACAAAATTTGGTAAATCAGAAGGAAATGCAATATGGTTAGATATTAATAAAACATCTAGTTATGAAATGTATCAATTTTTCTTAAATGCTGAAGATAGTAAAGTTATAGAATATTTAAAAAAATTAACATTTTTATCGATTGATGAAATAAATGAATTAGAAAAAAAACATTTAGCTTGTCCTGAAAAAAGAGAAGCACATAAGGCTTTAGCTAAAGAAGTTATTACATTTTTACATGGAAATGAAGAATATGAAAAAGCTGTTAGAATAAGTGAATCTTTATTTAGTGGCAATGTTAAAAAATTAACTAAAGATGAAATATTGATAGGATTTAAAGGAGTACCAACTTTTAAATTTGAAGAAAAAAATTTAGTTGATTTATTAGTTGATAATAGTATTTGTTCTTCAAAAAGAGAGGCAAGAGAATTTATTAATAATGGAGCTATTAGCATTAATGATGAAAAAATATTAGAAGACAAATTAATAACTAAAGATATGGCTATTGATGATGAGATAATTGTATTAAGAAAAGGAAAGAAAAAATACTATTTAGGTATAAAAAAAAGTTCTAACGAGTAGAACTTTTTATTTTTTGATTAGCAAATGATACATTGTATTCATTCATTTTGTTTAATGCTTCAATATGGAATTTTTCTAAATTTTTTGCATAAGGAATTGATAAATTGAATTTTGGTGTTTGAATTTTTATGTATTTTGCATTTTCAGTTATTTTATTTATACTTGAAATAATGATACTATTTGAATCAATAATGTTTTCACAAATAATTTTAAATAAATAATTTGCTTTAATAATACTACAATTAATTTTTTTACTAAAAATAATTTGTTCGTTGTTCGTTATTATAATACTAAATATACCATTATTATAATTTAAAGATATATCATTTTTTCCATCATTTTTTAAACATCTTTTTAAAAACATATTATAATCAGCATAGAAAGAACTTATTTTTTCAAATTCGCTCATTTCTTTTTTTGCTTCAAAATTATGTTTATCTTGTTTAGAAAATATTTTTTTTGATAAATCATTAAACATTTCATCAGTTACATCAGCAGCGATTTCAAATTTTTCACTTTTAATTGTATATTGATTTTTATTTTTATAAGCTACCATAATTTTGTTTTCTAAAATAAAATTTGAAAGTAATAATTCAACAATTTTATCATACATATTTTTTGAACAATTAAAGTAATCAACAGCTTTACCATTAGCTTCATTAGATTCAATAAATAATGCATTATCCTTATAATAAATTTTTATTTTTACAATTCCATTTGATTTTAAACTTATGACATTTTGAAAATAATCTAAAAAATCTTTAAATTCTAACATATTATTTGTCATACAAACCCTCCTTTTTAAACACATGGTTTATAATATTACTACAAAAATAAAAAAAAGTCAAATTGACTAAAATATATTGTAATAATTGATTTTATTTTATATAATAATATTGGTGATATAAATGGAATATAAAGTTACAATGAAAGATGAGTATGATACAATTGAATTGGCGCAAAATTTAGAATCTGAAAAGTTTCCTAATATGATTATTTGTTTAAATGGTGAGTTAGGAAGTGGGAAAACTTTATTTACAAAAGGATTTGCTAAAGCTTTAGGTATTAAAGATAATATTACATCTCCAACTTTTTCTATTATTAAAGAATATGATGGTGAATTACCTCTTTATCATATGGATGTTTATAGATTAGATGGTAATACTAGTGGAGTTAATATTGAAGAATATTATACTAAAGGTGGAGTAGTTATAATTGAATGGGCTGATACTATTAAAGATATTTTACCTAAAGAAAGATTAGAAATTAAATTTAAGGTTTTAGATGAAAATAAAAGGGTTTTAGTAATAACTCCTTATGGTAAACAATATGAAGAACTATGTGAGGCTGTGTTATGAAATATCTTTTTATAGATACTTGTTCAAATTGTTTAATTATAAGTACAATTATTAATAATAAAATTGATTATTTTTTTATTGATAAAAACAATAACGATACATCATCTAAGGTTATGAAAGTATTAAAAGATGCTGTTAATGATATTAATACTATTGATAAAATATTTGTTGTTAATGGTCCAGGTTCTTTTACTGGTATTAGAGTTGGTGTTACAATAGCTAAAACAATTGGATTTTGTTTAAATATTCCAATTATTAGTCTAAGTGAATTAGAGTTATTAGCTACCACTAATACAGACGCTGATTATAATGTTGCATTAATCGATGCTAGACGTGGATATGTATATGCAGGAATTTATGATAAAGATTTAAATTGTTGTTTAAATGATCAACATATTTTATTAAGTGATATAAAATATCCTAATAACTATACTGTAATTGATAATTATGATAACATTGATTTACTTAAAATAATTAAAAAACATGAATTTGATAATCCGATTAATCCACACGATTTAAAACCTAATTATTTAAAAAGAACTGAAGCAGAAGAAAGATTAGATGATAAAAGAAATTAATGATATTACTTATTTAAATAATTTAAGTGATTATAAGATAACTTTAAATTCTTTTAATAAAGTAATAGGATATTATATTGATAATAAAATTGTTGGTTTTTTAGATTATAGTGTTATGTATGAAAAAATAGAAATAAATTATATATTTGTTATTAATGAATATAGACGAAAAAATATTGCTTATAGTTTAATAGAATATGTAATTAATAATTATGATTTTGAAAATATAACTTTAGAAGTTAATGTAAATAACATTAATGCAATTAATTTATATAAAAAATTAGGTTTTAAAGTTATAGGTATAAGAAAGAAATATTATGATGGAGTAGATGGATATTTAATGGAGGTGAAAAATGACTATTTTAGCAATTGAATCATCTTGTGATGAAACAAGTATGAGTGTAATTAAGGATGGAAGTATCGATTTAGGAACTGTTATATTGTCTCAAATTGATATTCATAAACTATATGGAGGAGTAGTTCCTGAAATAGCAAGTCGTTCTCATGTTGAAAGTATAACTATTGTTTTAGAAGAAGTACTAAATAAAGCTAATGTGAAGATTGAAGATATTGATGCTATTGCTGTAACTTATGGCCCAGGGTTGATTGGTTCTTTATTAGTTGGTCTATTAGCTGCTAAAACATTGGCTTATATTTATAATAAGCCATTAATTCCTGTTCATCATATAGCAGGACATATATATGCTAATAACTTAGTTAAAAGATTAGAATTTCCATTAATTGCTTTAGTTATTAGTGGTGGTCATACCGAATTAATATATATGGAAGAAGATTATTCTTTTAAAAGAATTGGTGGAACATTAGATGATGCAGTTGGGGAATGTTATGATAAAGTAGCTAGAGTATTAAATATTCCTTATCCAGGTGGTCCTAGCATTGATAAAATGGCTAAATTAGGTAATGATACTTATAAACTACCACTTCCTTTAAATGATGATTCTTATGATTTTAGTTTTAGTGGTATAAAATCTGCTGTTATTAATTTGAATCATAATGAATTACAAAAAGGAAATACTATTAGAAAAGAAGATTTAGCTTGTTCATTTCAAAATAAAGTAGTTGAAATATTAACAAAAAAGACAATGAAAGCTTTAAAAGAATATAATGTTAAAAATTTAATTGTAGCTGGTGGTGTTGCTGCTAATAGTGGAATTAGATCTTCTTTAGAACAAGAATGTATTAAAAATAATATAAAATTAACGGTACCTCCAATTTTATATTGTACTGATAATGCTGCAATGATTGGAGCTGCTGGTTATTATGCTTATCAAAAAGGAATAATTAGTGATATAAATTTAAATGCTAAAGCTAATTGTGAGTTAGGAGAAAATATATGAGAAATGTTGGAACTATTGTAAGAGGTATTAGAACACCTATTATTAAAGAAAATGATGATTTAGCTAGTATTGTTGTAGATTCAGTTATGAATGCTAGTGTAAGTGAAAACTTTGAAATACTAGATAAAGATGTTATTGCAGTAACTGAAGCAGTAGTTGGTATTGCTCAAGGTAATTACTGTACAGTTGATGATATTGCTTTTGATATTAAAAGAAAGTTTAAATCTAATCATATTGGAATTGTTTTTCCTATTTTAAGTAGAAATAGATTTTCAATGATATTAAAAGGTATAGCTCGTGGGTGCAGTAAAATAACTATGTTATTAAGTTATCCTGCTGATGAAGTAGGTAACCATTTATTTGATGAAAAATATTTAAGAGAATATGATATAAATCCTTATGTTGATGTATTATCATATGAAAAATATAATGAATTATTTAAAAATGAAGTTCATACATTTACAGGAATTAATTATGTAGATTTTTATAAAGAATTAGTAGAAAGTGAAAATTGTGAAATTGATTTTGTTTTTGCTAATGATCCAAAAGTTATATATAATTATGTTGATGAAGCTTTAGCATGTGATATTCATACTAGATTTGAAACAAAAAGATTGCTTAATTGTTTAGGTTTAGATGATATTTTAAATGAATCAGTAAATGGTTCAGGATTTAATAGCAAGTATGGATTATTGGGCTCTAATAAATCAACAAATGAAAAATTAAAATTATTTCCTAATAACAGTGAACAATTAGTTTTAGATATTCAAAGAATGATAAAAGAAAAAACAAATAAAAATGTTGAAGTTATGATATATGGTGATGGTGCTTTTAAAGATCCAGTAGGTAAAATTTGGGAATTGGCTGATCCAGTTGTTTCTCCATTTTATACTGAAGGTTTAAAAGGAACACCTAATGAAATTAAATTAAAATATGTATCTGATAATAAATTTGCTGATTTAAGAGGTAGTGAATTACAAGAAGCAATGAGGAAAGAAATAAGAAATAAAGAAAAAGATTTAAAAGGCCAAAATATAACTTTAGGTACAACGCCAAGACAAATAACTGATTTATTAGGTTCCCTTTGTGATTTAACAAGTGGTTCTGGAGATAAAGGGACACCAGTAGTTTTAGTACAAAGATATTTTAGTAATTATGCTGATGAATAAACTGTTTTTAAAACAGTTTTTTTAAAATTTGCATATCAAAATTCTTAAAAAACGTATATTAAAATTCTTAAAAAATGTATATTAAAATTCTTAAAATTTGTATATTAAATTTGATTAAATAATTATTTTATGATAAAATTTATATGGAGGGATAAAATGTCATTGCGTAAAAATGAATATATAGAAAGATTGGTTGATAAAAAAATAGATGATTATTTATCTATTTTTGGGGCTGTAAGTATTGAAGGACCGAAATGGTGTGGTAAAACCTGGACATCTTTAAATCACGCTAATAGTGTTGTATATTTAGATGAAGAAGAAATAAAAGAAAAGGCTAGATTAAGTTTTGATTTAATTTTAAATAATGAAAAACCAGAATTAATTGATGAGTGGAATTTAATTCCAGAAATATGGGATGCAATTAGAAGAAAATGTGATGACACAACGGCAAAAGGAAATTATATTCTAACTTGTTCAACAAAATTAACTGATGAAAATCAAAAAGAAAAGATTCATCATTCTGGAGCAGGAAGAATTGGAAAAATAAAAATGCATACTATGAGTTTATACGAATCAGGTGATTCAACTGGAAAAGTTTCGATTAGTGATTTATTAAATAATAATGTAAAAAATGAATTAAATTCTAAAATTACCTTAGATGAATTAGCTAATTTAATAATAAGAGGTGGATGGCCTTCAAATATAAATATTGAAGAAAATAAGGCTGGAATTATTCCTAAAAGTTATATTGAAGCAATTCTCGAAAAAGATATTAACGATGATAAAAAAAGAGATAAAAATAAAATGTTGATGTTACTTAAAAGTTTGGCTCGTAATGAATCGACTATTTCAAATAAAAGTACTCTATTAAAAGATATAGAAGAGTTTGCTAATGAAAAAGAATTAATTGAAAGTAGAATTACCATAGATGATTACTTAGATGTATTAAATAGACTTAATATGATTGAAAACCAAGAAGCCTATAGTAATAATTATAGGTCAAAAGAAAGAGTAGGTAAGACAGCTAAAAGACATTTTATAGATCCTTCATTAGCCTGTGCTTGTTTAGACTTAACTAAAGATAAATTAATGAATGATTTAAAAACTTTTGGGCTTATGTTTGAAGCATTAGTAGAACGTGACTTAAACATTTATATGGAATATTTAGGTGGCAAATTATATCATTTTAGAGATAATGTTACTGGTTTAGAAGCAGATTCTATATTAGAATTTAATAATGGTGAATACGCTATTATTGAAATAAAATTAGGATTTAATCAAGTTGAAGAGGCTAAACAAAATTTATTAAATTTATATAATAATATGGTTAAAAAACCTAAATTTATGTGTGTCATAGTTGGCTTTACTGATGTAATAGCAAGAGATCCTGAATCTGGAATATACATTGTACCAATAACAGCTTTAAAACCATAGAAAATTATTTAATGTTAGTGTATAATATATATATTCATTTTATGGGAGGAAGTTATGAACAATATTTTAAATTTTTATATGAAATCCAACGATTTAAAAAATATACTTACTGATGAGAAATACAGTGTTGCTGATAATTTGTATGGTAGTATCATATTAGCAGTTGCTTTTAATTCTGAGTTTGGTGAACCTAAGGATATTAGTAAAATAGTGAGAATGTTGATATTAAGTGAAATAACTTTAAAAAATCCAAACTTAAATTTAGTTGAAACATTAAAAAAAGGAAAGCAATATGAAAAAGAGGCTATAGAATACTTACAAATTAAAAATTTAGAAGCAAAAGAAGCATTTAGATTTCGAATAACAGATTTTTCTTTAACTAAGTTAATTGATGAAAAAGGAGATTATTTATCATTTGAAAATTTATATAAAGAGGCATTAAATTTAGCTATATTTAAACTAAATCATATAGAAGATTATGAAAAATATAAAAAAATATTTAAATTTTATTATTTAAATTATCGATTAAAAAACAAATTAAGGTCTGGTTGGGATAAGAAGCATTGGAATGTTAAAGGTGATAGAATAGAGCGCATTTCCGAACATATTATTGGTACTATTGCTTTAGCAATTGCTATTGATTCAGAATTTGATTTTAATATTGATATAAATAAAGTAATAGAAATGTTAGCAATTCACGAAGTTGGTGAGATATTAATTGGGGATATAACTCCATTTGATGGCGTAACGCCACAACAGAAAAAGGAAATTGAACATAATGCAATCGAAGATGTGTTAGAATGCTTAACAAATCAAACTAATTTAATTAATTTAATTTTTGAATTTGATGAATATCAAACTAATGAATCAGTGTTTAGTCATTATTGTGATAAAATAGAGGCCGATATTCAAGCTAAAGTATATCAAGATAATTGTATGCAAAATCAATTAGATGAGCAACAAAACAATGTTGTGTTTAAAAGTGATAAAGTTAAGCATATGTTAGAAAATGGTGCTCAAACAGCATTTGACATTTGGTATCTTTGGGATAAATCAATTTATGAAAATAATATTATTTTTACTTTATTGTTAGAATTTGTAAAAGATAATGATTTAACTAAGTTCTCTAGTATGAGACAAAAAGATAAACAATTTAAATTAAAAAATTAATTTTTAATATAAGGTGATTTAAATGGAAAAATTAGAATGGAATTTAAGTGAATTATTTAAATCAGAAACAGATTTTTATAAAGAAGTTGAAAAAGTAAAAATTTTATTGTCAAATGTTGAAAAATATAAAAAAATTGCAATAAAAAATAGTGAGACATTATTAAAATTATTAAATATAAAATGGAATATAAAAAAATTATCAAATAATATTTTAGTGTATGGTTTTCTAAGATATTATAAAAATATTAAAAGTGAAGAATGTATCAATATGAAAAAGGTAGGTGAATCACTAAATAATTTAGTTGATTCATCTTTAAAATTTATCGACTGTAAAATTATTGAATTAGGTCAAGAAAATGTTAATAATTTTATTAAAGAAAATCCTAGTTTGAAAATTTATGAATTTGAGCTTAATAATTTATTTAGAATACAAAAACATATTGTTGATGATGAAAAAATTAGATTAAATGATGATTTTATTAGTGAACAATTAGTTTTATATAATAATTTATTAAGAGATATTGAATACGGAACAATTACTATTGATGGTAAGGAAATAAAAATAACTTCAGCTAATTTCAATAAATATATCACATCTAGAGATAGAGAAACAAGAAGAAAAACTTATTTAGTAGTGGATGAAGCATTTAAAGATAGAAGTAATGATTTTGCTGATATTTTAAATTCAATATATTGCTGTAGAAAAGAAAATAGTACATTAGAAAACTATACTTCAGTTTTGGAAAAGTCATTATTTGAAGAAAATATAGATACTAATATTATTAATGATTTGATAAAAATAGTTAACAAAAATTTATATTTAATTCAAAAATATATTCAACAAAAATCAATTTTGTTAAATATAGATAAACTTTGTATATATGATTTAGGAGTTCCTTTGGATAATAATTTAAAAATCAAATATACAATTTCTGAAGCAATTGAAATCATAAAAAATGCATTAAAGCCATTAGGTGATGATTATTTAAGCGTTGTTGATTTATTGTTAAATGGGCATATTGACGCTTTATCAGATGATAATAAACACCAATCAATAACTTTTTCTTGGTTGGATTATTCATTTTTAAATTTTAGAGGTAGTTATAATGACGTTAAAAATTTAATTCATGAAATTGGTCATATTGTTAATTATTATTTATCTAAAAATAATCAACCATTTATTTATGGAGATAGTACAATTTTCATTGGTGAAATAGCTTCAATTGTGAATGAAATATTGTTAAACAAATATTTATACGAAAATTCCAAAACTGAAGAAGAAAAAATATTTTATTTAAGCAAAGAAATAGAAAATTATTTTATTTCAGTATTTAAACAAATTATGTATACTGAATTAGAAGCTGAGTTATATAGTGAAGAAAATATTGATTCCCAATTAATAAGTAAAAAATATAGTGAACTTTTAAAAAAATATTATGGTGATAGTATTATTTATGATGAATTATTTAAATATGAATGGCCAAGATTAGGACACTTATATCGTCATAGTTATTATCAATTCAATTATGCTACAGGATTGTTGATTGCTAATACTTTAGTTAAGCATTTGTTAATTGATAAAATATTGACAAAAGAAAAATATATTGAATTTTTATCTGCTGGTTGTCATGATTATTCATTAGAATTATTAAAAATAATTGGTATAAATTTAAATAATTTAAGTGATGGTTTTGAAGCTTTAGAACAGGATATTAAAAAATTAGATAAAGTTTTAAGTAAAAATGGAGGTTTATATGTTTGAATTTGAATTGATAAATGGTGAAAATTATACTGACTATGGTAATTTTTCTTTATTAATTACTAAACAATTAAGTAAGAAAGAAACTGCTAAACAATTTGGAGTGGATAAAGTTAATCCAAGAATAGTTAATGAAAATGGTAAATTAGGTTATATTGATTTATATGAAAGATTTACAATGTTAGAAGAATATCAATTGTTAGATGTAGTTACTAATGGTATAGTTTCAGTAAAAAAAGATGATAAAATAGGTTTTATTAATATAAATGATTTAATTAATCGATTTGGATATGTTGTTGTTAATAATAATACAACAATGGAAATGTTTAAGGTTAAAAGAATAAGTAAAAGTTACGAACTAGAACCTGATTTTAAAACAAGATAAATTTAAATTTTTTTTGCTTTTTCTTATTATAAATGTTAAAATATAACCTACTTAGGAGGATTGGATATGATAGATGTAAAATATGTGTATGAATTTGAACTAGATGATGGGCAAATTATAAAACCTAATGATGAAAAAATTACATTGTTTTTACCTGAAATATTAGAAGAAAAAATTGTTAATTATTATAAAAATATTTGTTTTATTAAAATTTATGAAGATGTAATATTAGTAAGTAAAAATGGAAAATATGGATATATGGATAAAGCAGGAAGAGAAATAATCCCAATTATATATGATAAAGAATTTGATATTTGTGAAGGGGCAATATTAGCAAGAAAAAATGACAAATATGATAATATGGACAAAAATGAAAAATCAATTATATATGACAAAGTATTTAGATTTCGTGATGGTATAGTAAGAGTAGAAAAAAATGGTACATGGGGATATATAGATAAAACTGGAAAAGAAACAATTCCAATTATATATGATTTTATTTCTAATTTTTCAGAAGGCTTAGCAAAAGTTAAAAAAAATTGCAAATGGGGATATATAGATAAAACTGGAAAAGAGATAATTCCAATTATATATGATTTTATTTCTAATTTTTCAGAAGGTTTAGCAAAAACAGAAAAAAATGGTAAATGTGGATATGTAGATAAAACGGGAAAAGAAGTAGTACCATGTATATATGACAAAGTATGTTATTTTAGTGAAGAATTTGCAAAAGTGAAAAAAAATGGAAAATATGGCTATATAGATAAAACAGGAAAAGAAGTAATACCAATTATATATGATTTTATTGATGATTTTAAAGAAGGATTAGCAACAATAGAAAAAAATAACAAATGGGGATATGTAAATAAAAGTGGAAAAGAAGTAGTACCATGTATATATGATTTTGCTAAAAATTTTAAAGAAAGATTAGCACTAGTAGTAAAAGAAAATTACAGTTATGGATTTATAGATAAAACAGGAAAAGAAATGGTGCCATGTTTATATGATTATGTAGAAAATTTTAAAGAAGGATTAGCAAAAGTGAAAAAAAACAACAAATATGGCTGCATAGATAAAAATGGAAAAGTAGTAGTACCAATCATATATGATTTTATTGATGATTTTAAAGAAGGCTTAGCAATAGTAAAAAAATATAATAAATATGGATATGTCGATAAAACAGGAAAAGAAGTAGTACCATGTATATATGATTATGTTGGAGATTTTAAAGAAGGCTTAGCTATGGTAAGAAAAAATTATAGTTATGGATTTATAAATAAAAACGGAAAAGAAGTAGTACCATGTATATATGATTTTATTGATAATTTTAAAGAAGGTTTAGCTATGGCTTTAAAAAATGGCAAATATAATTTTATAGACAAAACAGGAAGAAAGAGATTAGAAATTACATATGATAGATCAGATAATTTTAAAGAAGGCTTAGCAAAAGTTGAAAAGAATTACAAATATGGATTTATAAATAAAAGTGGAAAAGAAGTAGTACCATGTATATATGAAGAAGCCGGAAATTTTGAAAAAGGTTTAGCACGAGTAAGAAAGAATGGTAAGTGTGGCTATATAGATAAAACCGGAAAAGAAGTAGTACCAATCATATATGATTTTGTTGGAGAATTTCATGAAGGTTTTGTAATGGTAGAAAAAAATGATAAATGGGGATATGTAGATGAAACAGGAAAAGAAATTATTCAATGTCAATATAGTAGGGTTGATAATTTTAAAGAAGGTTTAGGTAAAGTATATATTAACGATAAGGTTGATTATGTTGATAGGACTGGTAAACTACTTTCAGAACAAATTATAAATAATAGATTAAATTTTATTGAAGAAAATACAAGTAAATTTACAAATTTTTATTATTCTATGGCTTATGATATAGAAAATAATAAACTTTTAAAAGTTAAAAATGTAAAAAAATTCTATCAAATAGAAAAAGATGGTAAAATTATGGTGTTAGATGCTGAAGAGGTTGATAATGCTAAAAAATTAGTTAAGTGAAAAGTTATTTTAATTATAACTTTTTTTATTTACAAAAATATGTTCGTGATATATAATAATAATAGTTTAAAAATTAGAAATATGTGATAAAATATTAAATGTTGAGGTGTTACTATGGATAAAATAATTATTAAAGGTGCAAGAGAAAATAATTTAAAAAATATTGATATTGAATTACCTAAAAATAAATTAATTGTCATGACTGGTGTATCAGGTAGTGGTAAAAGTAGTTTAGCTTTTGACACTATTTATGCAGAAGGTCAAAGAAGATATGTGGAAAGTCTATCAGCTTATGCTAGACAATTTTTAGGTGGAACAGAAAAACCTGATGTCGATAGTATTGAAGGTTTAAGTCCTGCTATTAGCATTGATCAAAAAACTACTAATAAAAATCCACGAAGTACGGTTGGAACTATAACTGAAATATATGATTATTTAAGATTATTATATGCAAGAATTGGAATACCTTATTGTCCTATCCATAAAAAACCAATTACTAGTCAAAGCATTGAAGAAATGACTAATCAAATAATGGAATTAGATATAAATACTAAAATAAGAGTTTTAAGTCCAGTAGTTTATGGTGAAAAAGGAACTCATAAAGATTTATTAGAGAAATTAGTTAAAGATGGATATGTTAGAGTAATAATCGATAATGAAGAATATGAATTAGGTGAAGAAATAAATTTAGAAAAGAATAAAAAACATTTTATTGAAGTTATAATTGACAGATTAATTATAAAAGAAGATATAAGAAGTAGATTATATGAATCAATTGAACTTGCTTCTAAATTAAGTAAGGGTAAAGTTGTAATTGATGTCGTTGGTGGCGAAAAAATAGTTATGAGTGAGAATTATGCATGTCCTGAATGTGATTTCTCACTTCCAGAACTAGAACCAAGATTATTTAGTTTTAATTCACCATATGGTGCTTGTGATGAATGTAAAGGTTTAGGAATTAAATTAAAAATAGATGAAGATTTAATTATTCCAAATAAAGATTTAAGTATTAATGAAGGAGCAATTGTATCTTTAAATTTAGATGACGAAAATAGTATTTATTCCACACAAATGAATACTTTAGCTAAATATTATGATATTGATTTAAATATACCAATTAAAGATTTAGATAGAAAAAAATTGAATATTATTTTATATGGTTCTAAAGATGTTTTAGAATTTAAATATACTTCTAAAAATGGTAATACAAGAAATAGTAAAGATTATTTTGAAGGTATTATTACTAATTTAGAAAGAAGATATGTAGAAACTAAAAGTAACTGGATAAGAGAATGGATAGAAAATTATATGACCGAATCAGTATGCCCAAAATGTAAAGGAGCTAGATTATCTGATTCTGTATTATCAGTATTAATAAATAAAAAAAATATTTATGAATTAACTAAATTAAGTATTAAAGATTTAAAAGAATTTTTATCTAATTTAAAATTAAATAAAGAACAAACAAAAATATCAGAATTAATTATTAAAGAAATATTATCAAGATTGACTTTTTTAATCAATGTTGGCTTAGAGTATTTAACTTTAAATAGATCAGCAGGTACTTTATCTGGTGGTGAAGCTGGAAGAATTAGATTAGCAACCCAAATTGGTTCAAGATTAACTGGTGTTTTATATGTTTTAGATGAACCAAGTATTGGATTACATCAAAGAGATAATACACGATTAATTAATTCTTTATTAGAAATGCGTAATTTAGGCAATACATTGATTGTTGTTGAACATGATACTGATACGATGTTGGCAAGTGATTATTTAGTAGATATTGGTCCTTTAGCTGGATTACATGGTGGGGAAGTAGTTGCTTGTGGGACACCTAAAGAAGTTATGGCAAATCCTAATAGTATTACAGGTAAATTTTTATCTGGTATAGAAAAAATTGAAGTACCTACTAAAAGAAGAAAAGGAAATAAAAAGTATTTAGAAATTAAAGGTGCTAAAGAAAATAATTTAAAAAATATCAATGTTAAAATACCTTTAAATACATTTACTTGTGTAACAGGTGTTTCAGGAAGTGGAAAATCAACATTGATTAATGAAATATTATATAAAGCAGTAGCAAGTAATTTATATAAATTTAAAGAAAAACCAGGAAAATATAAAGAGATAAAAGGATTAGAAAATATTGATAAGGTAATTGATATATCACAAGCTCCTATTGGTAGAACACCAAGAAGTAATCCTGCTACATATACTGGTGTATTTGATGATATAAGAGATGTATTTACTCAAACTAAAGAAGCTAAAATAAGAGGATATGATAAAGGTAGATTTTCGTTTAATGTTAAAGGTGGAAGATGTGAAGCTTGTTGGGGTGATGGCGTAAAAAAAATAGAAATGCATTTTTTACCAGATGTATATGTTCCTTGTGAAGTATGTCATGGAACAAGATATAATAAAGAAACTTTAGATATTAAATATAAAGGGAAAAATATTTATGATGTTTTAGAAATGCGTGTAGAAGAGGCATATGAATTTTTTGAAAATGTTCCAAAAGTAAGAAATAAATTACAAATGTTAATGGATGTAGGATTATCTTATATTAAATTAGGACAAAGTGCTCCTACTTTATCAGGTGGTGAAGCAGCAAGAGTAAAATTAGCTAAGGAATTACAAAAAAAGCCTACTGGAAAAAGTTTGTTTATTTTAGATGAACCAAGTACTGGTTTACATAGTTATGACATAAAGAAACTGTTAACTATTTTACAAAAAATAGTAGATAATGGTGATACTGTTTTAGTAATTGAACATAATTTAGATATTATTAAAGTAGCTGACTATATTATCGATTTGGGTCCTGAAGGTGGAGACATGGGAGGTAATTTAGTAGCTTGTGGAACACCTGAAGAAATTGTTAAAGTAAAAGAAAGTTATACTGGAGAGTTCTTAAAACCATATTTGAAAGGATAATTTATGTTAAAAAAAGAGAAAGCATGTGGCACAATAATTATAGATAATGAAAAAGTATTAATAATAAATCAAAAACAAGGTTTTTATGGGTTTCCTAAAGGCCATATGGAAAATAATGAAACAGAAATAGAAACTGCTATAAGAGAAACAAAAGAGGAAACTAATTTAGATGTTTTAATTGATAAAGAAAAAAGATATTCATTAAACTATGTAATAGATAATAAGATAGATAAAGAGGTTATATATTTTTTGGCTAAACCAATTAATAAAAATATAAAAAAACAAGAATCAGAAATAAATGATATTTTATGGATTGATATTGATAAAGTTATTGATCTATTAACATTTGATAATATGAAAGAATTATGGAAAAAAGTTTTAAAAGATATAAAAAATATTAATTTTTAAACTTTTTTCTTTTTTTGTGCAGGAATTTAGAATAATTTTGTCGTATATAACTAGTAGGAGGTGATTTAATGAAAAAGTTTTTGTGGTTAATATTTTTAAGTTTAATTTTTAGTAATATAGTAAGTGCTAAAGTTTATTATTCTAATTATTCTAGTTTTAGTGAATTTCAAGAAGAAGATGTAGTAGCTAGCGATACTGTTGATGTAATTAAAGAACCAAGATATTTATGGTATAAGGAAAATAAAGTTTTAACTGATTATAAGTTATATAATAATTTAGATGAATTTAGTGATGATTGTTATTTAACTGAATATTCTAATTGGAGTAATAAAAAAATAGATAATATAGGTTATATATATGAAACTAGAGAAAAATATACTTATACAAAAGCAAAAGAAGCAAGATATATTCATTTATATAATTTACAAGGAAGTTATGGTGCTTTTAGAATTCCTGAATTAAATATTACAATTGATGGTAAAAAAATTAATTATACATTTAGTTGTAATGGATGTAATAGTAATTTTGGAAAATATATAAATAATGGTAATTATGATGAAAATAGTTCTTATATTGATAATAATGGCTCATTAATTGTTGATTTAGGTAAAAGTTATCCAATAACCAAAATAGAAATATTATTTTATATCTATGATTTAGGAAGTACAGATAAATTATATACAATAGGATTCTCTAATGATAAAAAAGACATATATGCTGCACAAAGCTATACAATGAAGTTTTCTGATTATTATTGGGATAATGCTCAAAAAGTTATTAGAACAATTTATGATCTAAATATTCCAACTACTAGTTATGTTACTACTTATAATTCTTATGAAAAAGAAGATTGTGAATATATAATTGATACTAAAGTAAATTATGAATATCGTTATAAAGAAAAATGGTGTAAAGTTTATATTTTAGAAAAAGAGTATTCAAATTATTCTAAAGAACCAATAGATGATTATATTTATAAACTAGAAGATAGTTTAAAATATTTTTATAGTTATCGAACCAGAGATAAACTTGAACTAAATTTAAAAGAAATAACTAATAAAGATTTTGATCTAAAGAATTTTATTATTTCTAGTACTGGAGAAGTTGTAATAAATAGTAATATTAATTGGAATAAAAATGGTGTATATGATATTCAATTTAAATTAAATGATTTAATAGTTACAGAAAAAATAACTTTAAATGTTGAAAGTAATTTAATTTCTTCATTACAGGAACAGATAAAAAAATATCAAGAGGAAATAAAAATATTAAAAGAACAACTAAATAAATGTAATTTAGATAAAGATTGTTTAAATAAAAAGATTATTGAATTGAATAATTTGATTAAACAATATGAAAAAGAGATTAGTAATTTAAATAATGAACTTATGAAAAAAGAAGAAGAAATTTATAATTTAAATAAATTAAATAATTTTAATTCAAATAAAATAACTGATTTAGAAGAAGATATTAAAACTTTAAATGAAGGTATTGGTAATGTAACTTTAGAAAAAGAAGAATTATTAAAAAAATTGAATAATAATAAAATACCTAAATATATATTAAAATTAGGATCACTAGATAGTAAAGTTATTTTAATAATATTTTTGTTACTTCTTTATTTAAGTTATTTAATAGGAAAAAAGTCGAACAAAAAATAATTCTAGTTTTGTCGATTGTGTATAATTTTGAAAAAAGTTGTGCTAAATTATTATGGAAGGTGATAGATTGTTAGATATTAATTTAGAATTTTGTAAAGGAATTTTATTTATTAGATTAAAAGGAGTTCTTAATAAAAGTACAGTTAATAAATTAAAAGAGGAAGTAAATAATTTAGTAAGAGAAAATGGTATTAGAAATTTAGTTTTTAATATAAGTGAATTAGAATCAATTGATTGTTATGGTATTAATGCATTACTTAATAATTATGAATTATGCAAAATAAATAATGGCAAAAGTTTAGTATGTGGTATGAATAATAATTTAGTTAAACATAGAATAAATAATAGTAGATTATTAAAATATATGTATGAAACGTCTGATGAATTAAGTGCTGTTAATGTAATTAATTTATAGGAGGAATAAATGGAAGAACTAATATTCGAAAATAAAAATTTAATTTATTCAATTACGAGATATTTTGAAAAATATTCAAATAAAGAAGATTTATTTCAAGCAGGATGTATTGGAATGATTATGGCTTATAAAAATTATAATCCTGATATGAATGTTAAATTTACAACTTATGCGTATCCTTATATTTTAGGTGAAATGAAGAAGTTAGTTCGTGAAGATAAAAGTATTAAAATAAGTAGAAATATTCAATTATTAAATTTAAAAATAGAAAAAGCTAATATTTTATTAACTCAAAAATTGATGAGAACACCTACTATTTTGGAATTATCTGATTATTTAGAAATTCCAACTTATATGATTGAAGAAGCTATAAATAGTAATAAACCAATTTATAGTATTGATGAACCATTAAATGATGAAGGAAAAGACATAACTTTACAAGATACTATTGGTAAGACTGACGATATTGATGATTTATTACTTTTAAAAGAAGAATTATCTAAACTTAATCCTTTTGAACAAGAATTAATAAATAAACGTTATATGTATGATTTAACACAACAACAAACAGCTAATGAACTTGGAATAAGTCAAGTTCAAGTTTCACGTGGTGAACAAAAAATATTAACCAAATTAAAATCAAAACTAGTTGCATAAACTAGTTTTTTTGTATAAAAAAAAATAATAAATACATAATAACCTTAGGAGGAATTTTATGGAAGAAAATAAATATAAAAGATTAGTAGCTAAACATACACCAAAAGAAAATGTTTTAAATAATGCTTTAATTGCTTTTTTAATAGGTGGAGTTATGGGATTATTAGGACAATTTTTAACAGATATATATTCTTATATTTTTAATATTTCTACAAGTGATGGTACGATGCTAATGATAGTTACTTTAGTATTTTTAGGATGTTTATTTACTTGTTTAGGTTTTTTTGATAAATTAGTTAATTTTGCAAGATGTGGATTAATTATACCAATTACAGGGTTTGCTCATGCGGTGATGAGTGCTACATTAGAGTATAGAAAAGAAGGATTTGTAACAGGAATAGGTGCTAATATGTTTAAATTAGCTGGTTCTGTAATAGTATTTGGTGTTGTAAGTGCTTATATATTTGGCTTTTTAAGATTAATAATTGGAGGTTAATATGACTTTTAAATATAATAATGTTTATATAAATGATACTGCTACAATAACAGGGCCTTATGAAGGAAGTGGTCCATTATCTAAATATTTTGATAAAAGTTATAATGATTTATATTTTAATACTAAATCATGGGAATTAGCTGAAATAAAATTGATTGAAGAATCAATTGATATTTTATTAAACAAAGTAGGTAAAACTAAATTTGATATTGATGTGTTAGTATCAGGTGATTTATTAAATCAAATAGTAGCTACTAATTATGCAGCTTCTAGTTTAGGAATTCCATTAATTGGCATATATGGTGCTTGTTCAACAAGTGTATTAGGTTTAATTATAGCTTCTAATATGATTGAGGCTAAGCAAGTAGAAAATGCTATTACTTCAACATCATCTCATAATAATGCTGCTGAAAAACAATTTAGATATCCAGTTGAATATGGTGGGCCAAAAAGAAAAACTACAACATTTACTTCTACTGGAGGAGCTAGTGCTTATTTATCTAAAAATAAAAAAGGTATTAAAATAGAAAGTGCTACTTTAGGAACTGTGGTTGATTTAGGAGTAACTGACGTATATCATATGGGAGCTGTTATGGCACCAGCTGCTGCTAAAACAATATATGATCATTTAAGAGAAACAAAAAGAGAAATAGGTTATTATGATTTAATTTTAACTGGAGATTTAGGAATGTATGGTAAGGATATTCTAAAAGATTATATGTTGACAGAGTATAATATAGAACTTAAAAACTATGATGATTGCGGTTCGATGATATATGATATAAATAAACAACCAGTTTATGCTGGTGCTAGTGGTCCTGCTTGTGCTCCTTTAGTTACTTATGGTTATATATTTAATAAAATGTATAAAAAAGAAATAAAAAGGGTATTGTTAGTTGCAACTGGTGCTTTAATGAATACAACAATGGTTAATAATAAAAGTACTATTCCAAGTATTGCTCATGCAGTAAGTTTGGAGGTGATAGATTGATTTATATAAATTCATTTCTATTTTGTGGTATTATTTGTTTAATAGGTGAGTTGATATTAGATAATACAAAATTAACACCAGGTCATATAACTACGATATTTGTTGTCTTAGGTTGTTTTTTAGATTTGTTTAATATATATGATAAAATAATATTGTGGGCTGGTGCTGGAGCATGTGTTCCAATTACTAGTTTTGGTCACTTATTAATTCATGGAGCAATGGTATCTAGTGTTGAAGTTGGTTATATGGGATTAATGAGTGGCATGTTTAATTTAACAGCATCTGGAATTACAGCTGCTATTGTATTTTCATTTATATTTTCATTAATATTCAAACCAAAAGATTAAAAAAAATCAATATAATTTGATTTTTTTTCTTTTATTATTTCTTAAATTTTGACAATAATCAATATAGTTTTGAAAATAGTAATCAAAATCATTTGATAAAAATTGATTATAAATACTTTTTAATTGTTCTTGTTCATTAGCCTCTAAAATAAAATTTTTCTTTATTAGATGATCTAATAAAATTTTTTCAATTTCTAAAACTTTATTTCCAACTACAACATAAGTTTTAAATAATTTGTCAATAGATAAATCGTGTTCAAATTCTCCAATTATTTGCATAGCTTCACATTCAAATGGAGCTGTAATAATGCAAAATAAATTATCATTATTTGCTGAGCAAAAAAATAATGGAGTTCTTTTATCTTCACTTTGAATAAATCTCTTTTTTTCTTTTTCTAATGAACTTATAATTTTTAAATCAATATCATTATATTTCATAAAAACCTTCTTTCAATAAAATATTATACATTTGCTATTATATTTGTTCAAGATAATTTAATGTTTTTTAAATTTTTTTTATTAAAACCTTGCTTTATTATTAAAAATATAGTACAATTTATATGTAGCGTTTTTGGAGTAGTACTCAAGAGGCTGAAGAGGCGCCCCTGCTAAGGGTGTAGGTCGGGTAACCGGCGCGAAGGTTCAAATCCTTTCTACTCCGCCATTTAGAAAATATAACATTGATTTTTCAATGTTTTTTTTGTATAATTATTGTAGGTGATGATATGAAAAAAATAATTTTGTTAGTTCCAATTATAATATTAGTATTTATAAGTATTGTTTATTATTATTCTATAAAAAGTGATAATTTAGTTAGTTATAAAGATAGTTTGATTAATGAACAAAAACAATATGAAAAAGATTTTAAAAGTAGTGGATATACAATCGATAATCCAAATATTATTTTAAATCCTTATGAAATTTCACCATTAACAGCTTTAGTTATTTTTGAAACTGCTGATGAAGTAGAGCCTACAGTAATAATTAATGGTAAAGATAAAAATACTACTTTTACTAATACTTTTGAATCTAATAAAGTTCATTATTTGCCTATATATGGTTTATATCCTGATTATAATAATGAAATAACTATTAAATATGGAAATATTAGTAAAACTATATATATAAAACCAGATAAATTACCAGATGATTTTATTTTGTCTACTAATGTAGAATCTAATAAATCAAAGTTAGATAATGAATTATATTTTTTTTCACCTTCTAGTAAAGGATATATGTGTGCTTATGATGTAAATGGTGATGTAAGATGGTATTTAACTGAAAGTTTTACCTGGAATATTAATAGACTGAAAAATGGTAATTTATTGGTAAGTACAGAAAGACTAGTTAATCCGCCATATTATACAACTGGTTTATATGAAATAGATTTATTAGGAAAAATATATACAGAATATAAATTAAATGGCGGATATCATCATGATTATTTTGAATTGGAAAATGGAAATATTTTAGTAGCATCAGATAATTTTGATAGTGGAACAGTTGAAGATTATATTGTTGAATTAGATAGAAAAACTGGCGATATAGTTAAAACCTTTGATTTAAAAAATATATTAAATATGAATGATGGTAAATCAGAAAATTGGACTGATTATGATTGGTTTCACAATAATGCAGTTTGGTATGATAAAAATACTAATTCTATAACTTTATCAGGTAGACATCAAGATGCTGTAATAAATATTGATTATGATACTGGAAAGTTAAATTGGATAATAGGTGATCCTACTAATTGGAGTAGTGAATATCAAAAATATTTTTTTAAACCTATAGGTGATTTTGAATGGCAATGGAGTCAACATGCTGCTATGATAACTCCAGAAGGATATGTATTTATATTTGATAATGGTAATAATAAGTCAAAAATAAAAGATGAATATGTTCCTGCAATTGATAGTTATTCTAGAGGTGTTATGTATAAAATAGATACTACTAATATGACTATTGAACAAGTATGGCAATATGGAAAAGAAAGAGGAAGTAGTTATTATTCTCCTTATATATCAGATGTTGATTACATTGATACTAATCATTATATTGTTCATTCTGGTGGTATATCATATAAAGATGGTGTTATTCAAAATCAACCAGCAGGTTTGGTAGGAGCAGATACATTAAAAAGTATAACAACAGAACTATTAAATGATGAAATTATATTTGAAATAGAATTACCAACAAATAACTATCGAGTTGAAAAGATGAGTTTATATAGTGGAAATTATGAATTAAAAGATGGTATTATATTAGGTAGTTTAGATGAAACTAAAGTTGATAAAAGTATGTCATTAATATTTAATGCTAAAAATATTGATGATGAGTATAAATCTCATAATATAACATTTACTAAAGAGTATGATAGATTAGTAGTTAATGGTACTTTTAAAAAAGGAACAAACGTAGAAATAATTTTATATCAAAATTTAGTTGCCTATAAATATGAATGGCGAATTAGTAAAACTCCATATACTGCAATGTGTGTTGATATATTTAATGAAGAAGGAACAAAAAATGGATTAAATACTAATAAATATATTAATAGTACTAATTTAAAAGGAAGATATGATATATTTATTAAGATAGATGATAAATTATACAAAACAAACAATTATGTAGAATTTTAGGTGAATAAATGAAAAAAATATTATTAATTTTATTATTATTTATCGCTGTTGGGTGTAATAAGCAAAATGTTGAAGAAATAACAAAAGAACAAACTAATGAAATAGATGATACATTAAATAATCAAGAAGAGGTAGAAGATAATACTCAAAATAATGATGATGTCAACGATGCTGAACCAATTAATATTTATTTGTTTTGGGGTGATGGATGTTATGCTTGTGCTAATTTAAAAAAATTTTTTAATAATTTAGATAGTAGTTACAATAAGTATTTTAATTTAGTTCAATATGAAGTTTGGTATAATGAAGAAAATAGTGATTTAATGCATAAAGTAGGAGATTATTTAAATCAAACAAAATATGTAATTCCATTTTTAGTAGTTGGTGATGAAGTTATAACTGGATATAGTGAGGCAAAAGAAGAATATATTTTAGAAAAAATAATTGAAGAATATAATAATGATAGGTATGATATAATGAAAAAACTCAAAGATTAAACTTTGAGTTTTTATTCATATTTAAATTTAAATATAACATCTACTTTTAATGATTTATCATTATTAATTTCTTCATAAGATTTTCCTAATATGTTTTCTAATTCTTCTAATGAAACATAATTGTCTAACATAGGTAAAGAATAAATATCATATTTAATTAAATATCTTGAATATGTATCGGTTCTTTCTTCACGATAAGTTTTATTAGAACTATTTATTTTACTTTCGTCTGTAAATCTGCTCCAATCAGTATATCTTAAAGTTGTTTCATCTTTATATTTATATCCATTAGGAATAGTTGAAGCATAACTACTATATATTCTTCTTGTATTTCCATTATACCAACGCCATATATCATCATAATATGAATACATTTTTACAGTATTTTCTTTGTCTTTTTCATATTCTTCACCAGGTGAAGTAACACTATATTCACCATTATTCCAATATATTTTATTTTCTCCATCCATATAATACCATCTATATCCAGTTTGTTGTTTAATATGACGATAATCAAATACTTCCGGGTAATCTAAACTCCAATCAGTTGGGTCAGTAGTGGTTTTGGTATCACCATCTTTATTAGTATATCCTTTTGGTTTTGTAGAACTATAATCACTATATTTAATATTATTTTTATAAAATCTCCATTGTTTATCACGATAGCTATAATATGTTTTAGTTTCTCTTACATATTCAGTAACGACAGCATTATTTGGTATATATGGTAAATCATCTTCATCAAGTGGTAATAAAACACCATTAGTTTCAGTAGTATTTATATCTTCACTAGGATACCATTCTGACCATTTTGAATTATATGAATCAACTTCATAATAATTATAATAAGTTACAACTTCCACATTTTTATTTTCATCATATTTATCAGTTTCTTTACCGAATTCTTTAGTATTACAATATCCTGCATTATCAATATTTACTGATTTGATATAAGAATCATTATATTTTGTATATGTAACTGTACCTGTTACAGCATAATCTTTAAAAACAATAGTATCATTTAAGTCATTTAAATTTATTGTTATGCTATCACCGTTTAAAGTTGGCAATAAATTAAATTCATTAAAATATAAATCAGTTTTACTAAATATTTCTTGTCTTAAATTATTGCAAGTTTTGTTTCTACTTCCTTTAATAAAACTAGAAATTACAAAATATGAAAATAAAATTATAAATATAATTATTAAAAAACCTTTAATATTTTTTTTTGCTAAATTACTAATTTTTATTTTGGAAAATATTTCTTTTATCTTTTCCATAACTCCACCTCTATATTATTATAACACATTTCTAAATTATAAATAAAGTGTATTTTTTAATTTAAAAGCATAAAATATGATAGGTGGTAATAATGTCTAAAAAAGAGGAATTTAAAGAATTTGTTAAAAAAAATCCTAAATTAGTTAAATATGTAAGAAATGGTGAAGGTTCTTGGCAAAAATTTTATGAAATATATGATTTATATGGCGAAAATGAAGATGCATGGAAAGAATATTTAGGTATTGCTGCAACAACTGCAACTGTAGGAGCAATAGATGCATTAAGTTGGCTTAAAAATATTAATTTAGATAGTGTTCAATCTGGTGTGGCTAATATTCAAAAAATGTTAGGTATGGTTCAAGAACTAACAAGTAAGGATGATAAACCAAAAGAAGAATATAAACCAAGACCTATTTATAAACATTTTGAGGATTAAATGAATATAGATATTCAGTATAAAATAAAAAGTAATAAATATTACCTTAGATATTTAAGAGAAAATTCTAATTGGTATAAATATTTAAATAGAGATCCTAATAATTTTAAATTATTTGAAGAAGAAGTTAAAAATGTATATAAATTACGACCAACTGATAAAATAAGTAGGGCAATAGATACTTTTGAAATGTTGCAAACATTATTTACAAAATAAAAAATGCTGTAAAAGCATTTTAATAGTTAACTTCATTTATACGTTGAATAGGATTTTCTAAATAAATATATTCTTCTTCAACAACTTCTTCTTTTTCTTCATTATCATTTTTGATATTAGCTATGATAATAGCAGAGTCAATATCTAAATTATATTGAAATTCATAATTACTCATAATAAATTCCCCCTGAGTGCGTTATATACTAACACATCTTTTTTATTTTGTCAAATTTTAGATTTAAAATAATAAAATTAAATAGGTGAGATTAATGAATTTAAGAAACTACATATTGGAAAGTGATTTCAAAATTATTTATTTAACTAATAAATTAGACATAGTAAATTATAATGATATATCTCATTTTGATAGTAATAAAATAATAATAAATTATAAAGATGGTAGTATTTTAATCACTGGTAAAAATTTAGTTGTTTCAAAATTATTAAGTGATGAATTGTTAATTGAAGGTAGTATTTATAAATTAGAATTTAGGTGATTAAATGACAAGTAAAATTAAATTAAATGTAAAAGGAAAAAATGTTGAAAGATTTATTAAAAGATTAAAATCTAATAATATTGATTTATTAAAAATAGAATATATAAAGTATAATGAAATAAATATAATAATTTATAAAAAAGATTATGAAAAGTTATTAGAATTAAAAACAATTTATGATATTAATTTAGTAAATATTTATGGTATAATTAAATTAAGAGAAGTTATTAATATATATAAGTATATAATAATTTTTATTATATTAGGAATATTTATTTTGTTATTTTTAAGTAATGTTATTTTTAATGTTGAAGTTATTCATAATGATAAAGATTTAAGAAATTTCATTTTAAATGAATTAGAAACTTACGATATAAAAAAATATAAGTTTAAAAAAAATTATGATGAAATTCAAAATATAAAAAATGATATATTAAATAAATATCAAGATAAAATAGAATGGTTGGAAATAGAGGAAAGTGGTACTAGTTATATAGTTAGAATAGAACCAAGAATTATTCCTGATAATGAAGTAAGTTACGAAAAACAAAATGTTATAGCTGGTAAAAGTGCAGTTATAAAAAAGATAATTGCTAAAAATGGTGAAGTCATTAAAGATCTTAATACATATGTTAATAAAGGAGATATTATTATATCTGGTAATATCTATTTAAATGAAGAAGTAAAAGATACTATTAAAGCTGATGGGATTGTATATGGTGAGGTATGGTATAATGTTAGCGTTGCGTATCCATATGTTTATAGCGAAATAAAAGAAAAAAATAATTTTCAAGATGTTTATGTATTAAAATTATTTAATAAAGAAATTGAATTTACTTTTAATAAATTTAAAGATAAAAAGAAGGAAGAAACAATTATTTTAAAACATAATATATTACCAATTTCTTTAGTTAAACAAAAACAACAAGAATTAGAAACAATATCATTGTTGTTAACTAGTGAGGAAGCTAATGATAAAGCTATAGAAGAAGCAATAAAAAAAATGAATGAAAATTTAAGTGATGATGAAAAAATAATAAATTATAAAGTGTTAAATTCTAGTGTTGAAGATGATAAAGTAATTGTAAATGTATTTTTCACAGTTTATGAAAATATTACTGAATATAGCAAGATAGAAGGTGAATGATGTTTCAAGATAGTATAAGAGAAATAATATTCGATATATGGCCTAGTTTACTTATTTGTTGTGTAATTATAATTTCTTTAAGAATAACTTATTTAATCAAAAATAAAGTTAAATTTAAATTTTATAAAGAAATATTAATGTTAGGTTTTATTATGTATGTAATTGCTTTATTTGAAGTGGTTACTTTTCAAGATGTTAGTTGGTCAAGCTCTAATTTTATTCCATTTAAAGAAATGTTAAGATATGAATTTGGAACAAAATTATTTTTTAAAAATGTTGTTGGTAATATGTTAATGTTTATTCCATTTGGTTTTTTTACTTCATATTTTTTAAAATTAAAAAAATTTTATTCTATTTTTTTATTAACCTTATTAACATCTATTACAATCGAAACTACACAATTATTAATTGGTAGAGTTTTTGATATAGATGATATATTTTTAAATATTATTGGTGGATTATTTGGTTATTTTATTTTTAAAATTATTTATAAAATTAAATTCTTGAAAAAAGACTTTATTTATAATATAATTATTAGTGTTATATTAGTATTTATTTTAGTATATATGTTAGGAGCGCTTTATGTTTGAAATAATAAATGAAACAAATGAAAATATTAAAGAATTAGAACAAATAAATGATTTTTTAAATTTTGTTGTTAAAAAAGAAAAATTAGAAAATTGTTTATTTAATATAATTATTGTCGATAATGAATATATTCACAAATTAAATAAAGAATATAGAGGAATTGATAGACCAACAGAT
The DNA here is from genome assembly GCA_946488855.1 of uncultured Mycoplasmatota bacterium. GTDB lineage: Bacteria > Bacillota_I > Bacilli_A > RF39 > UBA660 > Faecisoma. The sequence goes on along the minus strand of CAMLWC010000003.1, from coordinate 11,170 downwards.
GTTATAAGTTTTGCTCTAGAAGATGAAGTTGATAATATTAAATTAGATTTTAGAGTATTAGGAGATATTTATATTTCATTAGATAAAACTTATGAACAAGCTGATTTATATAATCATTCATTTTTGAGAGAATTATCTTTCTTAACTATTCATGGATTATTACATTTATTAGGATATGATCATATGATTAAAGAAGAAGAAGAGATTATGTTTAAAAAACAAGAGGATTTGTTAAATGAATTTGGCATTATGAGGTGAATTATGAAAAGTGGATTTGTAAGTTTAATAGGAAGACCAAATGTAGGAAAAAGTACATTATTAAATAGTATTATTGGTAAAAAAGTTGCTATTACATCAGATAAACCACAAACTACTAGAAATATTATTGAAGGTATATATAATGATAATGAGTCACAAATTGTATTTGTAGATACTCCAGGAATTCATAAACCTAAATATAAATTAGGCAAATATTTAAATAAACAGGCTTATTATAGTATTGATGATGTTGATGTAGTAGTATTTTTAGTTGATGCTAGTGAATCTTTAGGTAAAGGTGATTTATATATAATTGAAAAATTAAAAGAATTAAATAAACCAGTCATTTTAATTTTAAATAAAATTGATAAAATTAAAAAAGAACAAATTTTATTAAAAATTGATGAATACAAAGATTTATATCATTTTGAAGAAATAATTCCTTTATCAGCTTTAAAAAAAGATAATATCAAAACATTAATTGAAGTTTTAAAAAAATATTTACCAGACAATATTAAATATTTTGAAGATGATGTATATACTAATAAAAGATTAGAATTTTTGATATCTGAAATAGTTAGAGAAAAAGTTTTTAATTTAACAAATGAAGAAGTACCACATTCTGTTACTTGTGTGGTGGAACAAATAAAAAAAGAAAAAAATAACTATAGTATTAATGTTGCCATTATAGTTGATAGAGATTCACTTAAAAAAATTATAATAGGCAAACAAGGAAATATGATTAAAGAAATTGGAATTGAATCACGAAAAGATTTAGAAGAATTATTGGAAAAAAAGGTTTATTTGGAGTTGTTTGTTAAAACAATTAAAAATTGGCGTGATAAAGAAAAATATTTACAAGAATTTGGATTTAAAGATTTTTTAGAATAATTGAATAAAATTTAAATTAGATAAACACAATATTAATGGAGATGATAAAATGAAAAAAGAGATATTGTGGCAACTATTTAAAAAAACGGGGAAAATTGAATATTATATAAAATATAAAAAAGCAGGTGATTAATTTGGAAGTTGCTGTAGGTTGTACATATAAACATTTTAAAAATATTAAGGTTAAAGTAATTGCTTTAGCTAAACATTCAGAAACATTAGAAAAAATGGTTGTTTATAGACATTTAGATAATGATGAATGTTGGGTAAGACCATATGAAGAATTTGTATCTAAAGTTGATAAAAATAAATATCCTGATGTTACTCAAGAATATCGTTTTGAGTTGATTAAAAATGATTGAAGTTGAAGGAATTATTTTAAATAATCAAGATTATGGTGAAACAAGTAAAATACTTAATGTTATAACTAAAGAATATGGAATAATAGGTGTTATAGCAAAAGGATGTAAAAGTTTAAAAAGTAATTTACGAAGTGTAACTGATAAACTGACATATGGTAAATTTTATATATATTATAAAAAAGATAAATTATCAACTTTATCTAGTGTTGATATAATTGATAATTTTAAAAATATAAAAAATGATATATCAAAAATAAGTTATGCAAGTTATTTATTAGAATTAACTGGACAAGTTATAAAACATAGTATGAGATATGAAGTATATGATTTGTTAATTAGCGGTTTGATAAAAATAAATGAAGATTATGATTCCTTAGTTATTATGAATATTTTAGAACTTAAATATTTAGATTATTTAGGGGTTATGCCAATATTAGATAGATGCTCAAAATGTGGCAGTACATTAATTAAAACATTATCTAACGATGGTTATATTTGTAGTAAATGTTATACTAATGAAAGAATAGTATCAGAAAAAACAATTAAATTGTTAAGAATGTATTATTATGTTGATATATCTAAAATAACTAAATTAGAAGTTAGTAAGCAAGCTAAAAATGAAATTAATATATTTTTAGATGAATATTATGAAAGATATACTGGACTTTATTTAAAAAGTAAAAAATTTATTAAAAATTTAAATAAATTAAATGTTTAATTGGAAATAAATAAAAATTTTGGTTATTTAAATATTGTCTAAAAAATTAAAATATGTTATTATATAAACAGCGTTGATGGAGAAGGAGTAGTTAAAGTAATTATTTAGAGAGAGAATGTGGTTGATGGAAACATTTAATAATCTTTAATGAAGTAGTCTTTTGAGCTAAAAGGTGATGCGTTATAGTCTTTCAAGGTAGATTTTTCTACAAATTAAGGTGGTACCACGTTCAATCACGTCCTTATTAGGATGTGATTTTTTAATGGAGGATTTTTATGAATATAGAAAAGGCAAAAAAAATATTTGAAAAATATGTTGAAAATTATAATTTAGATGATGATAAAATAAAATTAAAATATGATCATTCTTTAAGAGTTTGTGAATTATGTAAAAAAATTGCTTTATATTTAAAATTACCTAAAGAAGATGTTGAAATAGCTGAAATGATTGGATTATTACATGATTTTGGTAGGTTTGAACAAATAAAAATATATGATACATTTGATGATAGAATAAGTGTCGATCATGCAGTATTAGGAGTTCAATTATTAGAAGAATTTGATATTGACCAATTTGTTGAAGATGAAGAAGTCCAAAAATTAGTAAAAAAAGCTATTTTACTTCATAATAAAACATTTATTGAAGATAATTTAACTGAACGAGAGATTTTATTTGCTAAAATAATAAGAGATGCAGATAAAATAGATATTTATTATATTTGGACAAATTTAGAAGTTAAAACAGTAGATGCTAAAATTAATGATAAGATTTATCATCGTTTAATAAAATGTAAAATAGATTATGAAGAAAGAAAAAATGATTTAGATTTTTATCTATTACTAATAGGATTAGTTTACGATATTAATTTTAATTGGTCATATCATTATTTAAATGAAAAAAAATATGTTAATTTGTTTATTGATCGAGTAATTAATAAAAATAAGAAAAATTATTTTAAGTTAAGTAAAATAAAATTGGTTATTAAAAAATATATGAAAAAGAGGGAAAAGTTATGTTAAATACAAAATATAATCATTTAGAAGTAGAAAATAAATATGAAAATTGGAGAACAAAAGGATATTTTAATAGTGGGGATTTATCTAAAAAACCATATTGTATAGTTATTCCACCACCTAATGTAACAGGTAAATTACATTTAGGGCATGCTTGGAATACAACTTTACAAGATATTATTATTAGGTATAAAAGAATGCAAGGATATGATTCATTATGGTTACCTGGTATGGATCATGCTGGTATTGCAACACAAGCAAAAGTAGATAATAAATTAAAAGAAATGGGAATTAATCCAAGAAGTTTAAGTAGAGATGAATGGCTTAAATATGCTTGGGAATGGAAAGAAGAATATGCAGATAATATTCATAAACAATGGGCTAAATTAGGATTGTCATTGGATTATAACAAAGAAAGATTTACTTTAGATGAAGGATTATCTCATGCGGTAAAAAAAGTATTTATCGATTTATATAATGAAGGATTAATTTATCGAGGGGAAAGAATTATAAATTGGGATCCTAAAGCAATGACCGCTTTATCTAATGAAGAAGTTATTTATAAAGAAGTAGAAGGAGCATTTTATCATATTAAATATTTTATTGAAAATAGTGATGAATATTTAGAAGTGGCTACAACAAGACCAGAAACTTTATTTGGAGATACAGCTGTTGCTGTTAATCCTAATGATGAAAGATATAAAAAATATATTGGTAAAAAAGTAGTGCTTCCTATTGTCAATAAATTAATACCTATTGTAGCTGATGAACATGCTGATCCAGAATTTGGAACTGGTGTTGTTAAAATAACACCAGCCCATGATCCTAACGATTTTGAAGTTGGCAATAGGCATAATTTAGAAAGAATTATTGTTATGAATAAAGATGCTACAATGAACGAAAATGCTATTGGATATACAGGATTAGATCGATTTGAATGTAGAAAAAAATTAGTAGAAGACTTAAAAGAAAAAGATTTATTAATTAAAATAGAAAAAATGAAACATTCAGTAGGTCATTCTGAAAGAACTGATGTTATGATTGAACCTTATTTATCTAAACAATGGTTTGTTAAGATGCGTCCTTTAGCAGATAGAGTATTAGAAAATCAAAAAAATAAAGATGCTAAAGTAAATTTTGTACCTGCTAGATTTGAAAAAATTATGAATCATTGGATGGAAATAACTTATGATTGGTGTATTTCAAGACAACTTTGGTGGGGACATCAAATACCAGCTTATTATAAAGGTGATGAAGTATATGTAGGATATGAAGCACCTAGTGATGAATGGGTACAAGATCCAGATGTTTTAGATACTTGGTTTTCATCAGCTTTATGGCCTTTTAGTACACTAGGCTGGCCAGATAATGATATATCTAGATATTATCCAAATAATTGTTTAGTAACTGGTTATGATATTATTCCATTTTGGGTTAATAGAATGACTTTCCAAGGATTACATTTTACTAACACAAGACCATTTAAAGATTGTTTAATTCATGGATTAATTAGGGATAAGCAAGGTAGAAAAATGAGTAAGTCTTTAGGTAATGGTGTTGATCCTATGGATGTTATTGATGAATATGGTTGTGATTCATTAAGATTTTATTTATCAACATCGACTGCTAATGGTACAGATTTAAGATATGATACAGAAAAAGTTAAATCAACTTGGAATTTTATTAACAAATTATGGAATGCTTCTAGATTTGTTTTAATGAACATAGAAGATTTTAATTATACTTTAGATAATTTATCAGTAAGCGATAAATGGATATTAAATAAAATGAATAATTTAATTAATAAAGTAACAAAATATATGGATAAGTATGAATTTAATACTGTTGGATCTTTATTATATAGTTTTGTTTGGGATGATTTCTGTGATTGGTATATTGAATTATCAAAAGCGTCTATGAACGACACAACTAAAACAGTACTATTAATAGTTTTAACTAATATATTAAAATTATTACATCCTTTTATGCCATTTGTAACAGAAGAAATATATTTAAAATTACCAATTCATGATGAATCAATTATGATAAGTGATTATCCAAAATATGATAAAAAATTTAAATTTGAAAGTAATTTAGATTTGTTAATTGAATTAATTAAAAAAATAAGAAAAGTTAAATTAGATAATAACTTAGGTAAAGATTATCTAATTGTAAGTAGTAATGAAATTATATTAGAAAATAAAAATTTATTAAGTAAAATTCTTAAAAATGAAAATATTTTAACTAATTATAATGGTGATTTTACTAAGATAGATATTAATTTTGATAATGATATTGTTTCTATTTATTATGATGGAAGTTTAAGTGAAGAAGAAAAACAAATATTAATTAAGGAAAAAGAAAGATTAATAAATTCAATTGAAAGAAGAAAAAAATTATTATCAAATGTTGGCTATATGAATAAAGCACCTAAACAAATAGTTGAAAACGAAAAAAATAATTTAATAAAAGATGAAAAAGATTTAGAATTAATAATTGAAAAATTGAAATAATTCACATATTTTATCTAATTTTGCCCAAAATAAAGATAAAAGGTGGTGAATTTGATGAAAAAAGGTTTTACATTAATAGAATTATTAGCTGTTATTATCATTTTAGCAATTGTAGCCTTAATCGCAACTCCAATTATATTAGATGTTGTTGATGATGCTAGAAAAAGTGCAGCTGCATCTGAAGCAAATGTTATAGTAAGCGGTATAAATAATTTTTGTGCAACCTCTGAAATGAAAGCTCAAATAGATGATAGCTACACTGATATATGTGCTGATGGTGTGACAAGTGCAGAAGTTGCTACTATGGTAAATATGGGAAATGCTACATTAGAAGGAAATCCAACTTTTGCTGATGGTAGAGTAACTGCAATTACTGTTATTAGTAATAATTATAAAGTTGTTATGACAGGAGGAACTTGGGCAGACCCAACAAAGTCAGAATAATATTTTGACTTTTTTTCATTTAATTTACACAATTAATTGACTTAAATTTAAAAAAAAGGTATAATGAAAATAGTTAGAAAAGTAAGGTGGTGAGATTAATGAAAAAAGGTTTTACTTTAATCGAATTGTTAGCAGTTATTATCATTTTAGCAATCGTAGCTTTAATCGCAACACCTATTATTTTGGATGTTGTTGAAGATGCTCGAAAATCAGCTGCTAAATCAGAAACTAGTATGATTTTAAGTGGTATTCAAAGTTACTGTGCAACTGAAGATATGAAAGTTCAAATGGGATCTGTACAAGCTTCAGCTGCAAAATGTTCTGGAAAAGGTTCAATAACAGCAGCTGATGTAGCAACAATGGTTAACTTAGGAAATGCTAAAGTTACTGATGTAACTGTATCAGATGGAAAATATACTTTCTCTGTACTTTCAAATGGATATAAATATACTGTTACTGGTAGTGTTATTCCTGAATCTGGTACTAAAACAACTACACTTCAATAGTAAAAATAAAATTGCTTCACAATTTGTGAAGCTTTTTTCATATAAAGGAGTTTGTTTATGAAAAAACAATTTTTATCTTTTTTAATTCCTTTTATTTGTTTGGTTATTCTATTTACAATAAATAATTTTATATTCGGTGAAAATTCAATTTTATATAGTGATTCACAATATCAATATTATCAGGCGTTTGTATATTTAAAACAACTATTAGATAACGGTTCATTTTATTCTTTTCAAATTGGATTAGGAACTTCAATGATTACAACTATTGCCTATTATTTAGGTCCAATAACTAATTTATTAGTTAAATTTTTTAATAATATTGAATTATTTTTAATTATAACTGTTTTAGTTAAAATAAGTTTATGCGGTTTAACTATATATAATTATTTAAAATATAATTATAAAAGTAAATATATATTAATTTTTTCAACTTCTTATGCTTTATCTTTTTATAGTTTAGCTAATTACTTTCAATTTATGTGGTTAGATGCTTATTTATTAAGTCCTTTATTATTATTAGGAATTGACAAAATAATTAAAGAAAAAAAATATTTATTATATGGAATAACTCTGTTTTTAATTATATTATCTAATTATTATATGGGATATATGTGCTGTTTATTTGGAACTCTATACTTCATATATAAATATTTATTAAATAATAAAGATAAAAGAACAATAAAAATATTTATAATTATTTCTATTTTATTTGGCTTAATGACAATGTTTTTACATATTCCTAATTTACTAGAACTTATAAAAATAGAAAGAAATAGTGCTAAAGATTATTTATTTAATACAGATATATTAGGAGTTTTATCTAAATTATTTGTTGGTTCTAACATTGAAAGAGGTATACTTAATTATTATCATCCGTATTTATATATTGGAATTTTTAATATAATATTATTATTATTTTATTTCATCAATAAAAAAATAGATAAGAAAGAAAAAATATTATCAGGAATATTTATTTTAATTTTAGTTTTAAATATTATTTTTATACCTTTTGATAATTTTTGGCATGCCTTATCTTCACCAATAGGATATAATTTTAGATATATATATTTGTTTAATATTTTCATAATTAGTCTTTGTTTAAAATCATTTATTAATATAAAATATGTTAATAAAATTTGGTATTATGTAGTATTTTTAATTTTTTTGTTAATAAGTGAATTAGTTATTATTAGAGATATTATGAATTATATTAATATTTATATAAGTATTTTATTATTTTTAATTTATTTAATAATTTTTAAAAGTAACAATAAAGAAATAAAAATATTATTTAGTATTTTAGCATTATCTGAATTATTTTTTAATGGCTATACAATTTTTAAGAAATATGAATTTTCCACAAAAACATATTTAAATAATATTTATTTAGAAAAACAAAATATTTTAGATGATATCAGTGATAATTCTTTTTATCGATTAGAATTTTTTAATAGATTTAGTTTTAATGACCCATTAACCTATGGATATTATGGTGCCAGTGGTTGGTATTCTAGCGTATCTTTAAATAAAGATTTTTATGATAAAATAGGGTATAATACAAATAATAATATGCTTGGATATAATAATTATTTAGTATTAGATAGTTTATTTAATATCAAATATGTTGTTTCTTTAAATGAATTAAAAAACTATGATTTAATTAGTACTAATAAAATATCAGCTTATTCAGAATCATTTTATGGAATTGATTATTATGATATTAATTTATATAAAAATACATATAGTTTAAGTTTAGGCTATATGGTATCTGATAAAATAAAAGAAAATTTTAAATGTAATAATCCTTTTGATTGTCAAAATAAAATAATTAATAATATGACTAACACAAGTAATAATGTTTACGATGAACAAATTTTAAATGAAAATTTAAATTTAAAAAATAAAGATTTTTATTTGTTACCTATAATTGACAATTTTGAAAATAATCAAAATTATCAACTTTGTGTAAATTATAAATGTATTAAATTAGATGACAATATTAATAGAAGTTTGTTTTTTGAAAATAATTTTGAAACTATAGAAATAATAAAAGAAAATATAAATGATATTTATTTAGCCTATTTTAATTATGATGAATTTATAAATAAATATAATATGTTGAAGGAAAATCAATTGATTATAACTAGTTTTGAAGAAAATCATATTAAAGGAAATATTAATGTAACCGATAATAATGTGTTATTTTTAAGTATTTCCTATGATGATAGTTTTAAAATATTAGTTGATAATAAGGAAGTTAATTATTATAAAGTTATTGATAATTTCATTGGATTAGATTTAGAAAAAGGTTATCATGATATAGAAATTATTTATGAAGTAAAAGGATTTAAATTAGGTTTATTTATTAGTTTAATTTCATTAATTACTTTTATACTTATAAGAAAACACTTATAAGTTTTTTCTTGTAAATATATATTTTTTAATATATAATATTATTGGTGATTTACATGAAACAGGAAAACATCCGAAATTTTTCTATTATTGCTCATATTGATCATGGTAAAAGTACTTTAGCTGACAGAATATTAGAAGTAACAGGTGCTATTACAGATAGAGAAAAACAAGATCAATTATTAGATAATATGGATTTAGAAAGAGAACGTGGAATAACAATTAAGTTAAATGCTGTGCAATTAAAATATAAAGATTATATATTACATTTAATTGATACTCCAGGTCATGTCGATTTTAATTATGAAGTTTCGAGATCTTTAGCAGCTTGTGAAGGCGCTATATTAGTAGTTGATGCTGCTCAAGGAATTGAAGCTCAAACTTTAGCTAATCTTTATTTAGCGTTAGATTCTAATTTAACTATTATTCCAGTTATCAATAAAATAGATTTACCTAATGCTGATATAGAAAAAGTAACTAAAGAATTAGAAGAAACATTAGGCTTTGAGAAAAATGAAATTATTTTAACTTCTGCTAAAAATGGAATTGGTATAAAAGAATTAGTTGAAGAGATAGTAAATAAAGTACCAAGTCCAAAAGGGGATATAAATAAACCATTACAAGCATTAATATTTGATAGTTTTTATGATGCATATCGTGGTGTTGTAGTATTAATTAGAATAGTAAATGGTAAGGTTAAAGTTGGAGATAAAATTAAATTAATGGCTACTAATAAAATTGAAGAAGTAGTTGAATTAGGTGTTAATACTCCTAAAGAAGTTAAGAAAAATGAATTAGTTGCTGGGGAAGTTGGTTATTTATGTGCTTCAATTAAAGATATATCTGATATAAAAGTAGGAGATACAATTACTTTAGAAAGTAATCCTGCTAGTGATATATTACCTGGTTATAAGCCAATGAAACCGATGGTATTTTCAGGAATTTATCCAATTGAAACTTCAAAATATCCAGATTTGAGGGAAGCGTTAGAAAAATTAAAACTAAATGATGCATCTTTAGAGTTTACCCCAGAAACTTCTAAAGCATTAGGATTTGGATTTAGATGTGGATTTTTAGGATTGCTACATTTAGAAATAATTAAAGAAAGAATTGAAAGAGAATTCAATATTAATTTAATTGTTACTAGCCCTTCTGTTATTTATGAAGTAGAATTAACTGATAATACTATTATTAATATTGATAGTCCAAGTAAAATGCCAGAAAAAGTTAAAATTAAAGATATAAAAGAACCGTATATCAGAACATCTATTTTTGTACCTTCCAATTATATAGGGCCTATTATGGAATTATGTCAAGATAAAAGAGGAAATTATATATCAATGGAATATATTGATAAAACAAGAGTTAATATCCATTATGAAATACCACTATCAGAAATAGTTTATGATTTTTTTGATAGATTAAAAAGTATTTCTAAAGGATATGCTTCATTTGATTATGAATTAATAGGCTATAAATCAAGTGATTTAGTTAAAATGGATATTTTGTTAAATGGAGAAGTAGTTGATGCATTAAGTGTTATAGTTCATAAAGATTTTGCTTATAAACGAGGTAAAAATATTGTTGAAACATTAAGAAAAATGATTCCAAGACAACAATTTGAAGTGCCTGTTCAAGCTAGTATTGGGAATAAAGTAATTGCAAGAGAAACCATTAAAGCAGTGAGAAAAGATGTTTTAGCTAAATGCTATGGTGGAGATGTTTCGAGAAAACGTAAATTATTAGAAAAACAAAAAGAAGGTAAAAAAAGAATGAAGATGGTAGGAAGAGTAGAAATACCAGAAGAAGCATTTTTAGCTGTATTAAAAGTTGATGAAGATTAAAAAGTTTAAAAGATTAAACTTTTTTTTGTTAAAATAGACAGGGAATCCTCTTATTTTTGGCGAATATAACTAGTAGGAGGTGATTTAAATTAAAAAATTTTATACAGCAAAGTATGAACCAATTTTTATGAGAGCAGTGGTTAAGCCAAATATTTTAAAACCATTATTGGAGTATATTTTAGAAAAAGAAATAATAGAATTACAAA
>CAMLWC010000002.1 GCA_946488855.1 uncultured Mycoplasmatota bacterium | reverse complement strand
AGGTTGAACCTGTTGAGTAGGTTGAACCTGTTGAGTAGGTTGAACCTGTTGAGTAGGTTGAACTTGTTGAGTATTTAAATTATTTTGATTATTTGTATTATTTAATGAATTATCATTCATTTATATCTTCCCCTTTTCTATTATATTATTATTATATCACTAATAATATTTATTAGACAAGATAAAATTAATTAATATTTATAATTTCATTTATTCTTCATATTTGATTGTTGGTATAGCATCATCTAAATTATAATCATTAGATGGTTCAGTACCCTTTAAATAATATTGAATAACACTCTTCTTATCATCTTTAGTAGCTAATTTTCCAGTTTGAGGATCTACTAATACACCAACTACATTGTTTGGCATTGTATACCAATTATCTTCTTTATCTTTTAGATAATTTTCAATAATATCAGCCCAAGCATATTTTGTATTTAATGGATCATCATTTTCCAACTCTCTATTATCATCATATCCACTCCAAATTCCAACAACAACATCTTTGTTATAACCAAACACTAAATGGTCATATTCAGTTGTCCCGGTTTTAATAGCATATTTTTTTGTTAATTTAGATGATATAACATACGAAGTAGGATATGTATAGTCTATATAATTAGGATTAGATGTATTTGCTAACATTTCATTTAAAATATATGTTATGCTTTTATTTAAAACTGTTTCATTGTTACCTTTATATTCATATAAAACATTACCATTTATATCTTCAACTCTTTTAATAAAGTGAGGTTCAACTTTATGTCCTTCGTTTGCTAGTATGGCATAGGCATTAGTCATTTCTAATAAACTAATTGGTTGACTACCCAAAGCTAAAGAAGGAATCGCGTCTAATTGTGTTTTTACGCCAACTCGTTTCATCATATCAACTAATACTTCGCTTCCTAAAAATAGGTGAGTTTTAACGGCATATATATTATCTGAATAGGCAATAGCAGTAGCTAAAGATATTTCTTTATTAGGATATTTATCGCCATAATTTGTCGGACTATATGTTTGATTTTCAGAAAAAACAAAGGTAGTTCTTTCACTTGTAAAAGTAGTAGATGCAGTAAAATTATTTTCTAAAGCTGCGTAATATAAAAAAGGTTTAATAGTAGAACCAACACTTCTAGTGCTTGATAGAGCTCGATTATATTGGCTTTTACTATAATCAACTCCACCAACTAGTCCTAAAACAGAACCATCGTTTGGATCCATAACAATTGAAGCTATTTGTAAATCGTTATGAATGTTATTTTTTATAGCTTTTTCAATTGATTCTTGAGCTTTGTAATCAAATGTTGTATAAATTTTTAAACCTCCTGTCTGTAAAAGTGATGAAGGAATAGATTTAATTGTTTTTAATTCTTCTAAAACAGCATCTTGAAAATACATTAATGAATTTAATTCATTTTCATCATCTTTACTATCAAATACCAATTCTTCATTATATGCTGTTTCTAATTGTTCTTTAGTTATATATCCATCTCTTTCCATTGATTCTAAAACTACTTTTTGTCTTTTTTTTGCTGCTTCAAGGTTGACAAAAGGAGAAAATTCACTTGGCCTATTAGGTATTCCTGCTAACATTGCAGATTCACCTAAGGATAAATCAGTGGCACTTTTTCCAAAATAGTATTTACTAGCATTTTCAACTCCAAATATACCACCATAATTGATAGTATTCAAATATCCTTCTAAAATTTCTTCTTTTGAATAATGTGTTTCTAATCTAACAGTTAACCAAGCTTCATTTATTTTTCTTGTCCAAGTTTTATCAAAATCTAAATATAAATTTTTAGCATATTGCTGAGTAATAGTTGAAGCACCTTCATTTTTACTACCACTTTTTATATTATTATACATAGCTTTAGCAATTCTTAAGTAATCAAATCCTTGATGATCAAAAAAATGTCTATCTTCAATAGCAATAGTTGCATTTATTATATCTTCATCTAAGGATTCATAACTTATCCATTCATCGGTTCCTGTTATTAAATTTTCATCTTTATCATAAAAATAATAACTTTTAGCGCTACTAATGGCAAGTTTAGGACTCATCCAAGCATATAAATATATACCGCCATAACAAACAATACCTAAAACAAATATAATTAAAAATATTTTTAAAATTTTTTTTGTTTTTTTCATATAGTTCACCTATATTTATTATTTATAAAAAATAAAAAATTATAAGTATATTTTAAACAATAATGTGATATAATTACTAAGAAAAAGGTGATTTATGAGTAAAATTGATATAAAGGTTATAATAAAAAATAAAGATGATATAAGTGAAGAAAATTATAAAGCAATAAAAAATAATAATAAAATAACCTATAAAGAAAAAGAATGTAAAACAACAATATTTTTAGATGAATTTAAAATTATAAGAGAAAATGATGATTATTTAATGGAAATGAATTTCATAACAAATAAGCAAACAAATGGTAAATATATATTAAAAGAAAATAAGCAAGAAATAAGTTTAGATATTTTAACTGATTATTTAATTATTGAAGATAATTTAATTATTTTAAAATATAATGTATTAACTACAGATCAAGATGTAATTTTTAAGTTAGAATATGTAAAATAGTGTATATTTTATGAAACTTATTACATATTATAAAAATAGTATTGACACATTTTAAAAATGTGCTAAAATTATGATGATATTTTATACAAGGAGGAATTATATTGATCAAAAATATGGCGAAAGAAGATTTAGAAATTTTATCTTATGCTGATTTAACAGAATTGATATTAAAAGAAGAAAACAAACCTTTAAATACGCCAACTTTATTTAATAAAATATGTGATTTGTTAGGTCATAGTGAAGAAGAATATACTGATAAGATAGGTGACTATTATACATCATTAGCAACTGATAAAAGATTTGTCTTTTTAGATACAAATGAATGGGACTTAAGAGAAAAAAATCCTATTGATATTGTAATGGATGAAGATGAAGATGAAGAAGATTATGAAGAAGATGCTGAAGATGAAGAAGAAGTAACTGATGAATATGAAGATGATATTGATTCAGCTATTGAAGAAGAAGATATTGATGATGTCGATGAAGATATGGATGATTTATCTATTTTATCAGATGAAGAATTAGATGAAAACTAATTCTTTTTTTGTATAAAAAAAGAAAATATTATCAAAATATTAATGGTGATGAAAATGAATGAAAATAATGAATTATTAGAGTATATTTATCAAAATAGTGAAATGGCTAAATATACATTAGAAAAATTAATTAATGAATTAAAAGGTAAAGATAATAAGATAATTAAAGATATTGAAGATGTTTTAAAAAAGTATGAAATTTTTTATAAAGATTTAAAAAAACAACTAAAAAAGGAAAATGTTAAACCAAAAGAAACTTCTATTTTATCTAAAATGGGTGCTAGTATGGGGATAAAAAAAGAAGTTATCAGCGATAATAGCGATGCTAGTATTGTTGATATGTTAATAAAAGGAATATCTATGGGAGTTTTAGATATTGAAAAGTAAATAAGTCAATATGATGAAATTGCTAACAAAAAAACTATTAAATTAGCTGATAATTTTTTACAATTTCAACAAGATTCAATTAGTAAATTAAAAAAATATTTATAATTTGCTAATTTTAAAAAATATGGTATAATGTATCTGTGAAGTATTAGGAGTGAATTTTAATGATACAATTTATATATTATATTTTATTTATTATTGCTTTAGCTTATGGCTTGTATTTTTTTGTTACAGGTTTTTTTGGATTTAAAAATATTAATAAAAAATTAATAAAAAAGCATAAACCTAAAAATAAATTTGCTGTTTTAATAGCATCTAGAAATGAAGAAGGAGTAATTGGGCATTTAGTAAAAAGTTTATTGCAACAAGATTATCCGAAAGATTTATTTGATGTCTATGTAATACCTAATAATTGTACCGATGATACAGAAAAAGTAGCTAAAAAAGCAGGAGCTGAAATTATTAAATGTACAGTTCCAACTAAATCTAAAGGTGAAGTTTTAAAATTTACGCTAGAAAAATTATCTAAACGTAAAGATATTGATGCTTACGTGATATTTGATGCAGATAATGTTGTCCATCCAGAGTTTTTAGCTAGAATGAATGATGCTTTATGCGAAGGATATAAAGTTGCCCAAGGATTTAGAGATAGTAAGAATCCTGGTGATAACTGGATAAGTGGAAGTTATTCAATATTTTATTGGATACAAAACTTTTTCTTTAGTAAAGCACGTATGCAAATGGGTGGCTCAGCTAGTATAAATGGTACAGGCTTTATGGTAAAAAAAGAAGTTATTGATGAATATGGTTTCAATACTTATACACTTACTGAAGATGTTGAATTTACTGCACAATGTGCACTAAGAGGCATTAAAGTTATGTTTGTAGAAGATGCTATAACATATGATGAACAACCAACTGAATTTAAAGTTTCTTGGAAGCAACGTAAAAGATGGTCATTAGGTAATATACAATGTTTTAGAAGATATAATAAAGATTTATTTAGAACATATAGTAAAACAGGATTTATTCCTTGTTGGGATATGTTATTATCTTTTATGGCACCATATATTCAAGTTTTAGCAACTTTATTAACATTAGTATTGATTTTATTTAAAATATTTAATGTACAATTATATGATGTATTTTCATATATGTATGCTTACGGATTATTATTTTTCTTATTAACTTATATAGGAAATGTCATTATAAATTTATTTGTCGTAAAATATAATAAGAAAAATGTTAAAGAAATAATGTCAGGTATTTTATTATTCTCATTATTTATGTTGAGTTGGGTACCAATTAATTTTATGTGTTTATTTAAAAAGGATTTAGCTTGGGAACCAATTAAACATAAAAGAGGAATGGGAATAGACGAAGTTAAAAAATAGTATTATGAAAATTGAGAATATTTTTTTAACAAAAGAAAATTTAAAAAAAATAATGAAAATAGATAAATCATTTTACAAAAATGATATATTAACATTAGATTGGTATTTAGAAAGATATAATGAAAATCATAAAGCATTAGTATTAGTGAACAAAAAAAATCAATGGGTTGGTTATTTAGTGTCTGTACCGATTACAAAAGAATTATATATGACTATAACTAATGGTGTTTTAGTAAATGATTTGTATATAAATCCTAAACATTTTTTAATTGATTCAAATTATAATTATATTGTTTCTGTTTTAATAGATGAGAAATATAGAGACAAGGGTTATGGAAGTAAAATTATTAAATATTTTTTTGAAAGTAATAGTGGTAAATATTGTGCTTTAACTATAACTAAAGGTGGATATAATTTATGTTTGAATCAAATGAATTTGTGGATGAAAATAAATGAATCAACATTTGTTTTTATAAAAGATAAATAATAATTAAAAAAATTAACCAAAATAAAAATGGTGAAGTATTATGAAAAAAATAATATTATTAATCATTTTTATTTTTTTGTTGAATTTTAATTATAATGAAAAAATTGTTACAACATTTAAAGAAGATGTAAATAATTCTTTCTATATTTTAGAATTTCCTAATAATAATATAACAACTAATAATTTTCTTAATTATTTTGACAATATTCAAGTGATTTGGGTAGAAGTAAATTCAAAATATAATGTAAAAAAAAGGTATAATTATTATAATATAGATAAGTTAAAAAAGGATTATTTAGAGGAATTAGAAAATAATAATTATAAATTAGAAGCCATTAATCATCAAATATCAGGAATAATTATAAATAAAATAAAAGTTTATAGTAATATTAATAAAATTAACAAATTAAATATTGAAAATATGATAGTAAAATATTAAAAAAAATGGTATAATTAAATAGGTGAGACAATGACAATTAAAGATGTTAATATAAATTATATCGATTATGGTCAAAAAGAAAATCCTATTGTTCTTCTTCATGGCTGGGGACAAAATATCCAAATGATGCAAGGTATTGGTAATCAATTTAGTTTTACTAATAGAATCATAATAATTGATTTACCTGGCTTTGGTGGAAGTGAAGAACCTAAAACAGTTTGGACTGTTGATGATTACGCTTCATTTTTAAAAGAATTATTAGATAAATTAAATGTTGATAATCCAGTTATTATAGGACATTCTTTCGGTGGAAAGGTTGGATTATTATATGCGACGAAGTATAAAGTTAAGAAATTAGTATGCTTAGCTAGTCCTTATAAAAAAATGTTAACTAATTTATCTTTTAAAACTAAAATGTTGAAAACAGCAAAAAAAATACCACTTTTAAATAAATTAGAAGGATTTGCAAAAAAACATATTGGTTCTACAGATTATAAAAATGCAAGTGATATGATGAGAAAAATAATGGTGGAACATGTTAATTATGATATAACTGATCAATTGCACAAAATAAAATGCCCTACATTATTAATATGGGGAACAATGGATAAGGCTGTTAGTATTAATGATGCTTATGAATTAGAAAAAATAATAGATAATTGTGGATTAGTAACATATGAAGGTTGTTCTCATTATGCATATTTAGAAAGATTTGACCAAACGATAAGAGTGTTAAAAAGTTTTTTAGGAGATGATAGTAATGAAAATTAAAGTTGGAGTTATATTTGGAGGACCTACAGTTGAACATGAGGTAAGTATTATTTCAGCTGTACAAGCAATGGAACATTTAAATAAGGAAAAATATGATATATATCCAATTTATATATCTAAAGATAGAACTTGGTATACTGGTAAAATGTTAGCTGATATCGATATATATCGTGATTTTGATACATTAAAAAGATATGCTAAAAAAGTAGTTTTGTATAATCATAAGGGATTATTTAGATTACAAGCTTTAAATCTTTTTAGAACAGTTGTTGCAGATTTGGATATTATTTTACCTGTTGTTCATGGTAATAATATGGAAGATGGAACTTTACAAGGATATTTAGAATTAGTAGGTGTACCTTATGTTGGAAGTAATGTATTAGGATCTAGTTTAGGTCAAGATAAAGTAGTAATGAAACAAGTTTTTGAAAGTCTAAATTTACCTATTGTAGAATATACTTGGTTTTTTGATAATGAATATTTTGTAGATAAAGAAGAAATATTTAAAAAAATAAAAAAAATCGGATTTCCTGTTATTGTAAAACCAGCAACATTAGGAAGTAGTGTTGGAATTACTTATGTAAAAGATATTAACGGATTAGAAAATGCTATTATGGATGCAATTTCATATGATAATAAAATTGTAGTAGAAAAAGCAGTTGAAAATTTAGTTGAAGTTAATTGTAGTGTATTAGGTAATTATGAAAATCAACAAGCAAGTGTTTTAGAAGAAGTAATGAGTACTCAAGAATTTTTAACTTATCAAGATAAATATTTGAATGGTTCTAAAGGAAAATTTGGTTCTAAAGGATCTAAAGGTATGGCTAGTACTAATCGATTAATACCTGCTAGATTAGATGAAAAAACAACAAATTTAGTACAAGATATAGCAAAACAAGCATTTAAAGCTTTAAATTTAAGTGGTGTTTGTCGAATTGATTTTTTAATTGATGGTAAAACAAATAAAGTTTATATTAATGAACCTAATACAATTCCTGGTAGTTTATCATTTTATTTATGGGAAGAAACAAATAAAACTTACGAACAATTATTAGATGAAATGATTACTTTAGCTATTAAACAATATAAAACTAAACATGAAAAAACGATTTCTTTTGATACAAATATTTTAAGTAACTATAATGGAACAAAAGGAGTAAAGGGTAAATTGAAATAACGATTAATCTCGTTATTTTTAATTGTACGAAAAAAAGAACTAATTAAAGTTCTTTTATTGTTATCTTTTTGGTGACCAGTACGGGATTCGAACCCGTGAATGCTGCCGTGAAAGGGCAGTGTGTTAAGCCACTTCACCAACTGGCCATGGCGCCTCAAGTAGGACTCGAACCTACGACCCCTTGATTAACAGTCAAGTGCTCTAACCGACTGAGCTATTAAGGCGTATGGTGGGCCTGATAGGACTTGAACCTATGACCCCACGCTTATCAAGCGTGTGCTCTAACCAACTGAGCTACAGGCCCGTTTATCGAAACGCATATTAAGTATACCTTATTTTTTTTATTTTGGCAAGTATTTTTATGAATTTTTTTCATTTTTTTATCAATTTATATTTGAAAAGAAAGAATTAAACAATAAAATACTATTTTCGTCCATTAAACTTTCAGGATGCCACTGTACACCAATAAAAAAATTTTTATTTTTATCTTCTATAGCTTCAATTATATTATTAGTTGCTGATACACTTAAATCAGTATTTACAACATAAGATTTATGTCTACTATTAACTAATATTTTATTTTTTTTAATTATACTATATAATTTAGAATTTGGATTTATATTTACTTCATGTACATATTTATTTAAACTTTTATGATTATCTATATCATCCATTGCACCATTAAATGTCATAGCCATTGTTTGCATACCTAAACAAATACCTAAAGTTGGTATATTTTTATCATATAAATATTTAGTTATTAAGATATCAATGTCATAATAATCAGATCCACCTTGCAAAATAAATCCATCACAAATATCTATTAAATTTTTAATTTTTATAAATTCTTTATTTGGTTCATTATTAAAATCTACTATTATTCCAATAGGTATACAGTTATATTTATTTATAACATTAATAATTTCTTGATTGAATGTTATTTTATCTTCATTCATTCTTCCTATTATTCCAATATACATAATAACCACCTAAAATATTATATGTTTTATGAAATATTTGTTTATAAAAAAATATAATTTATTAAGGAGGTATGAATGAAAAAATTTTGGAAAAATTATAAATTTCCAATTATTCTCTTAATTTCAATTATAATAGGTTGTATATTAGGAATCGTTTTAAAAGAAGATGCTGTTATATTAAAACCATTTGGGACTATATTTTTAAATTTAATGTATACAATTGTAGTACCACTAGTATTCTTTACTATTTCTAGTAGTATTGCTAAAATGGTAAATTTAAAAAGATTAGGTAAAATATTAAAATATGTTTTTTTAGTTTTTATAATAACAAGTGCAGTAGCTGGAATTTTAATGTTAGGTGTTGTTAAAGTGATTGATCCAGTAGGTGATGCCAATATAGTTTTAGAACAAGGTGAAGCAACAGAGGTAAGTATTGGTGATCAAATTGTTCAAGCATTAACAGTAACTGATTTTTCTAATTTATTATCCAGAAGTAATATGTTACCATTAATTATATTTTCTATTTTATTTGGTATAGGTGTAACTTTAACTAAAAGTGATAATATTGCTAATGGATTGCAAAGTATATCTAACATAATGATGAAAATAATAAATATTATAATGTATTATGCTCCTATTGGTTTATGTGCTTATTTTGCTAATTTAATAGGTGAATTTGGGCCACAACTGATAGGTAGTTATGCTAAAAGTATGATTTTATATTATGTAGTTTGTGTGATTTATTTTATAGTATTTTATTATTTATACGCTTATATTGCCGGTAAGAAAAAAGGAGTTAAATTATTTTTTAAAAATATTTTTTCTTCAACAGCAACTTCATTAGCCACACAATCATCATTAGCTAGTTTACCAACTAATTTAGATACAGCTAGTAAAATGAATATTCCTAAAGATATAAGAGATGTAACTTTGCCAATTGGTGCTACTATGCATATGGAAGGTTCTAGTATGGGAGCAATTTTAAAAATAGTATTTTTATTTGGAATATTTAATATGCCTTTTACTAGTTTTGATACTTATTTAATAGCAATTGTAATTGCTGTACTTAGTGCTGTTGTTATGTCGGGAATACCTGGTGGTGGTTTAATAGGTGAGATGTTAATAGTTTCTTTATATGGATTTCCTTTAGAGGCTTTCCCGATTATTGCTACAATAGGATGGTTAATAGATCCACCGGCAACTTGTTTAAATGTGGTAGGGGATGTATCTAGTTCTATGTTGGTAACAAGATTAGTAGAAGGAAATAATTGGATAAAAGAAAAATAGACGAAAGTCTATTTTTTAATTACTTTAGTTATATCATTGTTTTCAAAAGCTCTTAATACTTCGATTGGAACTGCAAATACAATTGTGTTTGATTGATCAGAGCTTATATCATTTAAAGTTGATAATGTTCTTAAATGTAATGCTCCAGGTGTAGTAGCCATTATTTCAGCAGCTTTAGCTAAGTTTTGAGAAGCTTCAACTTCACCTTGAGCTTTAGTAATTACTGCCGCTTTTTCTCTTTCTGCTTCAGCAGCTTTAGCGATAACTCTTTTCATTTCTTCAGGTAAAGAAATATCTTTAAGTTCTACATTTTCAACTTTGATTCCCCAAGGATCTGTTGCTTCATCGATTACTTTACATATTTCACCAGAAATTTTTTCTCTTTCTCCTAACAATTCATCTAGTGATACAGCACCAACAGCATTACGCATTGTTGTTTGAGCTAATTGACTAACTGCATATCTAAAGTTTTCGACAGCTAATATTGCCTTAGAAGCATCAAATACTTTGTAATATAATACAGCATTGATTTTAACTGATACATTATCTTTAGTTATTGCTTCTTGTTCAGGAACATCTACTGCTTTTGTTCTAATATCAACTTTTTTAAATGATTGAAAAATAGGTAATACTAATCTCCAACCTGGTTCCATCATTTTACTAAATTTTCCTGTTGTGAATTTAACTCCTCTTTCATATTCGTCAATTTGTTTAATAGACGAAAGAATAATTAAAACGATAATAACTAATATAATCCACATAAATATACCTCCTTACTTAATTATATAAGTTTTTTCTTAATAATTCAATATTTTCATTCATTATACTGAAATAATCTTTTTTATTACTTATTTCATTTTCTGTTAAGTTTGTTAACATATGTAATTTTATAACTTCAACATCAGTTCCTTCGATTAAATTATTGATTATTTCATTTGGTTCATCATATTGTTTAATATAAATATAATTAATTTTATCATTTTCTATTAAATATTTAACATCACTTATTGTTTTACTACTAGCATTTTCATCTAATACATAAACTGTTAATCCATATTTATCGCGAGATAAAAATTTAAACATTTCATCATTTGTAACCAATATTTTATTAGTTGCTTCTTTAGTCGTATCAGCTAACTTAGAACCAATTTTATCTAACTCTTCTTTTAAGGTGTTAAAATTATTTTCAATATTTTGTTTTAAATAATAATTAGTAACATATTCATCTAATCCATTTTTTATATTTCTAGCTACTGTTAATAATCTTGATGGATCAAACCAAATTTCTTCTAAACCATAAAATTCTTCCATAGTTAAATTATCTGTAGCATTAATTATTTTTAGATTTTTATTATTTTCAAACATCGGTTTAACATATTCACCTTCATATAATAATGAATTAAATATAAATAAATCAGTTTTACTATAATCACTTAATTGTTTGTCAGTTAACGTATATAATAAGTTGTCACATTCTTCACATTTTTCTAACTGAACATTAACGCCATTAGGATAAATACTTTCTATATTACTATAATCACCATATAATCTTTCAGTTATATAGGTAATAGGATATATTGTTGTATAAATATTTATCCCTTCCATAGTGTCTCTTTTGAAACATCCTGTTAAACATAAAATACTAATAATTAATAAAATAATTTTTTTCATTTTTTTCTCCTCTCTGGTACTGGATCATAACCACAACTACCAAATGGGTTACACCTAATTATTCTTTTAATAGTTAAGATACTTCCTTTAAAAGAACCATGTTTAATTATTGCTTCAATACCATAATTTGAGCAAGTAGGAGTGTGCCTACAACAATTATGCCAAGGTCCTGGTATCATTTGATATGTTTTGATAAATCCTAATAAAAAATATTTCATACAATAATTATACATTAAAAAAAGTAAAAAGTAAATTTTATTTTTAATAAATTTATAGTATAATAGATGTGGTGATTTGATGAAACTATTAGATGATTTAAAAATAAATTATAATAATGAAAAGTTATATTTAACAGCTCTTACTCATACTTCATTTGCTAATGAAAATAATGAAAAAAGTTATGAAAGATTAGAATATTTGGGTGACGCTGTTATGGAATTGGTTATCAGTGAATATTTATATAAAAATACTACATTTGAAGAAGGTATTATGACTAAATTACGAGCTAAATATGTTTGTGAAGATGCTAATTTTGAATATGCCAAAAGATTAAATTTAAATAAATATTTAAGATTAGGCCATGGTGAAGAAGAAAATGGTGGAAGATATAGAAAAGCAATTGTTGCTGATATATTTGAAGCTTTTATTGGTGCTATGTATTTAGATTTGGGATTTGAAACTGTTAAAAAATTTATTTATGACAATGTTATACCATTAATTGAAAATAAAGAAATAGAATTTGATAATGATTATAAATCTGTTTTACAAGAATTAGTTCAAACGGATAAAAGATCATTAGAATATGTTGTAGTAGATGAGTTTGGACCTGCTCATAATAAAACATTTAAAGTAATAGTTAAAATAGATGATATTATATATGGTGAAGGTATTGCTCATAGTAAAAAGGAAGCTGAACAAAAAGCTGCTCATGATGCTTTAAAGAAGGCTCAAAATGGATAAAATATTAGATTCTTTTTTTGAACAATGTGAAAAGGGAAAGGTACAAGTTGGTGAAATATATTATAATTTACAATTATCTTTAAAAGGAACTAGTGAATATGTAAACATAAACATAAAAGATAAAAAATTGTTATATAATTATATTAATGAATTTCTTAGATTATTTCAAATTCAAAGTATAGATGAAATATATATAAAATTAATTTATTTGTTTTCTAATTTAACTTTTACTGATTATGATAATATTTTAGAATATATAAGAAGAAATATAATGTTTGTAAAAAATAAAATATTGAGTGCCCGCGAATATAATTACTTAGAAACCAAAATAAAAATTTCAATATTAGAATCTTTTCAAGAAACTCCTTATTGCTTTAAAGTAACTATAGTAGAAAATAATTATGAATATGAATTACCACTTGTATATTATGGAATAGATAATGGAATATGTTATATCTATGCTGTACAAGATAAGAATAAAGATAAATCTTCTAGTTTTAGTAAAAAGATAAAAAGAATTTTGTATAAAATGAATAGTGGTATTAAAGAAAGTGTTGAATATGAACAATATAAAAAAGGAGAAAGCAACTATTATCCAGAAAATATTAGCGATGTTTCACCAAGTGCTATTTTGGTATTAAGTTTGTTTTTTAAAGAATTATTAGATAAAAATATAAATAATGTTAAAGTGGTACCTTTTTTGCCAGTAAGGTATAATGCTAAAAAGAAAGCGTATAAAAATAAAATTGATTATTTAACAAAAAAAGATAATTTAAATGAAATACAAAAACAGGAATTAATTAAATTTTATCAAGACGAACATTTACGAATTCAAAATAATTTAACTCAAAAATTTATTAGAAATTTTTTTAGATTGTGTTATCATTTTTCAAATATTGAAATTGTATCAGTTCCTTTTGAAGGTGAAGAATATATGAATATAGAATTAAAACCATTTGAATTTGATATTTTTGAAACTTTAGGTATTGATAAAATAATAAAATAAATGTAAAATATAGAAAGGTGATTTGAAATGGGAAGAGCTTATGAAGTAAGAAAAGCAAGTATTCAAAAAACAGGAGCAGCACGTGGTAAAATCTATAGTATGTATGCTAAAGAAATATATCAAGCAGCTAAAAATGGTGGAACTAGTTTAGAAGCTAATGCATCTTTAAAAAGATTGGTAGAAAGAGCTAAGAAAGAACAAGTACCATCTGATATTATTAAAAGAGCTATTGATAAAGTAAATAGTGGTATAGATGAAAATTATATTAAAAATACATATGAATTATTTGGTCCAAGTGGTTCAACTTTAATTGTTGAATGTTTAACTGACAATGTTAATAGAAGTGTTAGTGAATTAAGAGCTGTAGTTAATAAATGTCATATTAAAATGGGTAATGTTGGTAGTGTTTCTTATAATTATGATAATTTATGTATTGTAAGTTTTAAAGGATTAAGTATGGATGATACTATTAATGCTTTAATTGAAAATGATGTTGATGTTAAAGATATTGAAGAAGATGATGGTATTGTTATTTATGGTGATCCTCAAGATTTATTTAAAATAAAAGAAAGTATAACTAAAGTATTACCTAATGTTACTTTTGATATGGATGAAATAACTATGTTAGCTAAGGAAAAAGTTGAATTAAGTGGTGAAGATTTAGATTTATTTAAAAAATTATTAACTATGTTAGATGATGTTGAAGATGTATCTAATGTATATCATAATGTTGCTAATGTTTAATAAAATTGCAAAAAAATGCAATTTTTTTTATTTTCTTGCAGGAATTCATAATACTTTTGTCTAATATAACTAGTAGGGAGGTAAAAAAGTGTTTAAAAGAATTAAGCAAGAAGGTTTTAAAGATTGTGGCCCAAGTTGTTTACTTAATATAATAAAACATTATAAAGGATATGTTGATATTAATGAATTAAAAGAAATGTGTAAAACTGATAAATTTGGAACTACGGCTTATCATTTAATTGAAGCAAGTAAAAAACTTGGTTTTGAAAGTTATGGAATTAAATGTAATTTAAATGATTTAAAAAAAGAAAATGTAATTCTTCCATGTATTGCCCATGTAATTATAAATAACTCCTACAATCATTATGTTGTAATTGAAAAAATAGATTTTAAAAAGAAAAGAATATTGGTAAATGATCCAATTGGAAAACATAAATATTGCTCGTATACAGAATTCGATAAAATTTTTAATAATATACTAATTTATTTATACCCTATAAAAAAAATAATAAATACCCCTAATAACTCATTTATAAAATTTATTTTAGAAATAATTAAATCCTCAACAAAACAATTAATTCAAGTTATTTTTATATCTATTTTTATTACAATTTTTTCTATTATCACATCATTTTATATGCAATATATGATAGACAACATTATGTTTTCTAAGCAAAAAATTATACTTATATTTATATTGTTTTTGATTATTTATCTGTTAAAAATAATATCTGATTTTTTTAGAAATAAAATATTAATTTTAATTAATCAAAAAGTTGATTTTAATCTTACTTTTAATACTTTTAAACAAATTATTAATCTCCCTTATCGTTACTATAAAAATAATACAACTGGAGAAATAATATCAAAGATAAATGATTTAGAAGCTGTAAGGCAAGTTATTTCTAAAGTATCTTTAAGTTTATTTATCGATTTACCGCTCACTATTTTATCTTTAATAATTATGTATATATTAAATAATACTTTATTTTTTATAAGTTTGATAATTATGCTTTTATATTTATTTATAATTGTTATATTTAAAAATAAGTTTAATGATTTAATTGATGAAGCAACATTAAATAAAGCTTCTGTTACATCTTATATGGTTGAATCAATTAATGGCTATGAAACAATAAAAGGATGTAATATGGAAAATAAAATTATTCATAATTTTGAAGATAAATATGCTACTTATTCTAATAAAATATGTGAATTAGATGAAAGTTATAATTATCAGTATTTACTAAAAGAATTAATAAATAATATTGGTTTTTTAATCATTATATTAGTAGGCATTATTTTAGTAATGGATAACAAAATAACAATTGGTACATTATTATCATTTAATTCATTACTCGTTTATTTTTTAAGTCCTATTAGAAGTATTATTGATTTAGATAATAATTTAAAACAAGCTAAAATATCTATAAAAAAAATATTATATTTATATTATAAAAAAAATAGTATTCAAACTAATGCTATAGTAGGAGATATAGTATTTAAAAATTTAAGTTATAGTTTTGATGATGTTAATAATGTATTATCAGATATCAATTTAACAATAAAAAATAAAAATAAAGTTATGGTATTAGGAAGTAGTGGTAGTGGGAAAAGTACTTTATTTAAAATTTTAAAACAGCACTATGAAATCAAAAGAGATAAAGTATATATTAATGGTATTGATATTAACGATTATAAATTAAATAATATTGTTTATGTGTCACAAAATGAAATTTTATTTTCTGATACAATCGAGAACAATATTGGTAACGATATTTATAAAGTATCTAAAATATGTTTGATTGATGAAATAGTAAAAAAAACACAATTAGGATATAAAACTTTAATTGAAGAAAATGGTTTTAATTTATCAGGTGGTGAGAAACAAAGAATTATTTTAGGTCGTGCTTTAGTAAATCCTTTTGATATTTTAATAATAGATGAAGGATTAAATCAAGTTGATACAAATATGGAAAGAATAATTATAAAAAATATTTTAAAAGAATATAAAGATAAAACAATAATTTTTATATCACATAGATTAGATAATATTGATTTATTTAATCAAGTTATAAAAATAGAGAAAGGAAAAATAATTGATGATTTATCCAAAAATATATAATAACTTCTCTTATATTATTAATAAAAAATCTTCACCATCAATTATTTTATGGATAATATTATTAGTTATTAGTTTTATTACATTTATAATTATTTCTTTAAAATATGAGTATTATTTGTATCAATCATATTTTGGATATGTAAAAAAAATAGATAATTCATTTTATACTATTATATATGTTGAAAAAGATAATGTAAATGAATTATCTAAAAGTAATTTATTAATTGATAATGAAGAATATAGTTTTAAAGTTGTTTCAATAAGTGAAGAATATTTTGCAGTAAATAATAAATTGTGTTATCAAGTAATATTAGATTTCGATTTAAAAGAAGAATATAAAATTGAAAATAATATTATTGATATAGTTTTAAAAAATAGTAAAACAACAATTTATCAACAATTAAGGAAAGGGTTTGAGAAATGGAAAGGTTAGAAAATAAAGAATTAAAAAAAATATCAGGTGGTGGCTTAGGTTTAGGTTTGTTAATTGGAGCCGGTGTTATATTTTTAATCGGTGTAATTGATGGTTATATAAGACCACTTAAATGTAACTAGGAGGTGTATTATGTTAGAAAAAGAAGAATTGTTACAAATAGTTGGCGGAATTAATATTACAGGAAGTTTGTTAAGTTCAATTTATAAAGGAATTAATGCAATAATGGACGTGGGAAGAAGTTTAGGAAGTGCTATTAGAAGAGCTATATCAGGTTCGATGTGTCCAGTATAATAAAAAGTTATTATAAACAAATTATATTAGCTATTATAATAGTTTGTTTATTGCCTCTATTTCCTATATGTGTAGAAATTATATTTAAGTTTGGAAATTTAGTAGGTTCTTCTATTAGGTGTTTAACTTCTTGTCCAATGTAAAAGAGTGATGAAAATCATTCTTTTTTATTTATTTTGATTAAAAACTATTGTAAAACAAAGAAAAAAGTGATATAATCACAAGTAGTTGTGTGGAAGGAGGGATCATATGTCAAAAGTTGTAGTTAAAAATGGTAATGTTGATGGTGCATTAAAAATGTTTAAACAAAAAAATGTTAAAGATGGCCTCCTAAAAGAAGTAAGAAAAAGAGAACACTATAGTAAACCTGGAGAAAGAAGAAGAGAAGCTAAAAAAGAAGCTATTAAAAATAGTCGTCGTCGTGAAAGAAATTATAATTAAGCCTTTTGGGCTTTTTTAAATAGGAAGGGAAAAATATGAAAGAAAGAATATTAATTGACTTGAAAAATGCGATGAAAAATCAAAATAAAGATTTACTTAATGTTGTAAGAATGGTTAAAGGTGCTATTCAATTAGAAGAAATTAGTAAAAAAAGAGAATTAACTGATGAAGAAGTAGTAGCTGTAATTTCTAAACAAATAAAAACAAGAAAAGAAACTATCTCTGATTTAGAAAAAAGTGGTAGAACAGAATTAATTAAACAAACAGAAAAGGAAATTTCTATATTAGAAAAATATATGCCTGCTATGATGAGTGAAGAAGAAATAAATAAAGTAATTGAAGAAGTATTTAATGAAGTAAATCCAACTAGTGCTGCTGACACAGGAAAAGTTATGGGTAAAATTTCACCATTACTTAAAGGTAAAGCCGATATGTCTTTAGTTAATAAATTAGTTAAAGAAAGATTAAATAATTTGTAAAAAATTGTATGAAATATTACAATTTTTTTATATTTTATAATAAATAATGATATAATGTTAGTAGGTGATAAAAATGTATGACAATAAGAAAATATTCATATTAGGTATGGCAAGATCTGGTTATGAAGTAGCTAAAGTTTTAGCTAAACATAATTGTGAAATTTTAATTACTGATATGAAAGAACAAGATGAAGAAAAAGTAAATGAATTAAAAGAATTAGGTATTAATTTAATAATAACAGATAAACCAGAAGAATTGTTAGATAATAGTTTTTCTTATGTTGTTAAAAATCCAGGTATAAAAGTGGATCATAAAGTTTGTTTAAAAGCAAATGAATTAAATATACCTGTTATTAATGAATTAGAAGTAGCTTATCATTATTTGCCAAAAAATACTAAAATAATAGCTATAACTGGTAGTAATGGTAAGACTACAACTACAACATTAACTTATGAAATATTAAAACATGCTAATTTGCCAGTTCATTTGGGTGGTAATATAGGATTTCCTATGTGTTCTTTATTAAATGAATTAAAAGAAAACGAAATAATTGTAATTGAATTATCTGCTCAACAACTACATGATTTTTATGATTTTAAAACAGATATTGGTGTTTTAACTAATTTAACTCCAGTTCATCTAGATCATTTTAAAACATATGAAAACTACAAAAGATGTAAGAAAAAAATATTTAATCATCATACTAATTTAGATTTAGCTATTTTAAATGGTGGTAATCAAGATGTTTTAGATTTGACTAATGATATTAATTCTAAAAAGGTTTATTTTTCTTCTTCTAAAGATTGTGATATTTGTATTAAAAATGATGCGATTTATTATAATGAAGAAATTATTAAGTTAGATGATATCAAATTAAAGGGTAATCATAATTATGAAAATATTATGTGCGCAATTGTAGTAGCAAAACAATTTAATGTTTCTAATGAAGTTATTAAAGATGTGTTGACTAAATTTACAGGTGTTGAACATAGATTGGAATTTGTTAAAGAGTTAAATAAAAGAGAATTTTATAATGATTCTAAAGCTACTAATGTAACTTCAACAATTATTGCTTTGGAATCATTTAAAAAACCAACTATTTTATTATTAGGTGGATTAGATAGAGGACATTCCTTTGATGAGTTATTACCACATATGAAAAATGTAAAATTTGTTGTATGTTATGGGCAAACTAAAGATAGAATATTAGATTTTTGTAATAAAAATAATATAGTTTGCTATAAAAAAGATAATTTAGAAGAATCTACAATTTTAGCCTACAA
Organism: uncultured Mycoplasmatota bacterium; assembly: GCA_946488855.1. Taxonomy (GTDB): domain Bacteria; phylum Bacillota_I; class Bacilli_A; order RF39; family UBA660; genus Faecisoma. The sequence continues at coordinate 62,948 of CAMLWC010000002.1, read as the reverse complement.
TAATTCTAAAGAAGATGATGTTATATTATTAAGTCCAGCTTGTGCTTCTTGGGATCAATATGAGAAATTTGAAGATAGAGGAGATGACTTTAAAAGAGTAATCAACAATTTGAGGTGATTTATGGAAGTATTTTATGTTATATGGCGTAATTATGACGAAACAGTTAAATATGTAATTGGCTTTTTAGTTTATGATAAATTATGGTATTTTAAATATAATAATAATTGTATTGATAAAGCAATAAAAGATGGTTTTAGATTATTTCCTGATATGTTAAATAAAGATAAAATATATGAAAATATTGATTTATTTAATGTTTTTAAAAATAGATACTATGATTTTAGTATAGAATTAATGAAAAAAGATTATGGTGAATTGATCACTGATAAAATTTTGATAAAGTATGAAAGAGAAAGATAATATGCAACGAATAGATGTTTCAAAATTAGATTTTTTAAGAATTGAACCTCGTGGTAAAGCCGTAAATGAAAAATTTTGGGTAATTGATAATGGTGTCAAAAAATTAGTAAAAGTTAGTAATAATAGTGATCAAGATATTATGGAACATTTGACTAGTGTTATTTTAAAAAAATTAAACATATCTTGTGTTGATGTACAATTAGGATATGATCTTTATGCTCGACATAATTGTTGCTTAATTACCAATTTTTTAATAGATGAAGCTGATGTATCATATGATATTTTAGAGTGGATACCAATAAAGGATAATACAAAAGAAAAAGAATTACATTTATGCTTTGAACAAATATTTAATAAATTTTTTAGTTTAAATATGATTTCTAAAGATAACGGTGAGCAATTAAAAAAACAATATATAAGAATATTATTTGGTAAATGTTTAACTGAAAATATTGATGCTAAATTAGAAAATATTGGATTGATATTTAATGAGAAAACTAAACAATATAGATTACCACCTTCATATGATAATGGTTTTTCATTTAATAGTTTTAAATCAATTGGTATTCCATATTGTTGTGTTGGGTATCAATATTTTGAAATTCCTGATATAATTAATTATATTGTTGATAATTATTTCGAATTTGTTGATGATATAATTGTAAATTTAGATAATTTTATAGAAGAATTAGATAATATTTTAATTAATTATGAAATAAAAGAGGAAAAAAAGAAATATATAATGGAATATATAAAAAATATGTATGAGTATATAAAAACAAGAAAGGAAATAAAATGCAAATAAAAAGTCAAGGTATTGTTAATAACATAATAAATGATAAATATGGTAAAAGAGGAAATATGCAATTGTCTATTCCTTTAGAATTTGTTGATTATCCAAAAAATACTATTTCATTTGCTGTTATAATAGAAGATTATGATGCAATCGAAGTATGTGGTCATGATTTTGTTCATTGGTTAGTAGCAAATATTACTACACCATTTTTAGAAGAAAATGCTAGTCTAAACAAACATAATTTTATCGAAGGCAAAAATGATTTTGGTAGAACTAACTATGGTGGTATGGCACCACCAAATAAACCTCATTATTACGATATAACTGTTTATGCTTTAGATTGTTTACTAAATTTGAAAAATGGCTTTAGTTATAATGAATTGAAAGAAAGTATGAAAAATCATATTTTAGATGATGCTAATATTAAAGGATTATATAATAATTGAAAGGGTTGATATTTATGAAAATAAAAGATATTAAAGCTAGAGAAGTATTAGATTCAAGAGGAAATCCAACTGTTGAAGTTGATGTTGTTTTAGAAAATGGAATTTTGGGCCGTGCAATAGTACCAAGTGGTGCTTCAACTGGTAGCCGTGAAGCTTTAGAATTAAGAGATAATGATTCGAGATATATGGGCAAAGGCGTATTAAAAGCAGTTAATAATGTTAATACAATTATAAGAGAAAAATTAATTAGTATGGATGCCATGGATCAAAAATTAATTGATAAAACTTTAATTGAATTGGATGGAACTGAAAATAAAAGCAATTTAGGTGCTAATGCAACATTAGGTGTATCAATGGCTGTATTAAAAGCAGCTAGTATTGCAAGTGATAAACCATTATATCGATATGTTGGTGATGGTACAACTTTACCAATACCAATGATGAATATTTTAAATGGTGGTGCACATGCCGATAATAATCTGGATTTTCAAGAATTTATGATTATTCCTAATGCTTATACTTTTAAAGAAAGACTAAGAATTGGTTCAGAAGTATTTCATACATTAAAAAAAGTATTGAAAGAAAAAGAATATAATACTAATGTTGGTGATGAAGGTGGATTTGCTCCTAATTTAAAAAGTAATAGAGAAGCATTAGATGTAATTGTTGAAGCAATTACTAAAGCAAATTATACACCTGGAGTTGATGTTAATATAGGACTAGATGTAGCAGCAAGTGAATTTTACGAAGATGGTGTATATAATTTAAAAGGTGAAAATAGAAAATTAAATATCAATGAATTAATTGAATTTTATAAAGAATTATGTTCTAATTATCCTATTATATCAATTGAGGATCCTGTTGATGAAGATGATTGGGATGGATTTATTGAAATAACTAGACAATTAGGTGATAAAATTCAATTAGTAGGTGATGACTTGTTTGTAACTAATAAAAAATATCTACAATATGCAATAGATCATAAAGCAGGAAACGCTATTTTATTAAAAGTTAATCAAATAGGCACTATTACTGAAACTTTAGAAACTATTGCTTTAGCTAAGAAAAATGGTTATAAAACAATTATTTCACATAGAAGTGGTGAAACAGAAGATACAACCATTGCAGATTTAGCTGTAGGTCTTAATTTAGGACAAATTAAAACCGGATCATTATCAAGAACAGATAGAATTTGTAAATATAATCAATTATTAAGAATAGAAGAGGAATTAGAAAAATAATTCCTTTTTTATTGCTTAAATAAAAAAATAGTATATAATTTTATATAAGAATAGGAGTTGAAATATAAAAAAATTGGATGATTATTTTTATGACTATATCTTAATTAGGATGTTGCGAATATTAATATCATTTAATTTAAGATTATTTGTAATTACAATTACAAATTAAACTTGTAAGGTATTTGATTAGGGATTAATTATGAATTTGAAAGTGGATATAATTTTGAAATAAGAGTATTAGTTAATAGTGATGGTAAAGTAAAAATAGTGAAATAGAAAGGTCTTTTTATGAAAAAAATATTAATAGTATTAAGTTTATTCTTATTAACAGGATGTGGCAACAAAGAATTTAAAGAAGCATATAAAAATATGAATATAGGAAAAAATATTGAAAGTTATCAATTAGATTTAAGAATCTATGGTAGTATTGATAATAAAAGAATAAATGAAATGTATAAAATAGATAATTATGAAAATCAAAAATATAAAATAGATACATTTGATTTGACATACTATTTCATAGACGGAAAAATGTATGAAGAAAAAGAAATTATGGAAGAAATTCAATATAATGAAACAAAGCAAAACATATTTTATGATACAAATATAATATTAGATGGATTAAATAATATAACATCAAAAACAGAAATAGAAAATGATATTGAAGGTAAAGAATTAAAATTATATGAAGTAGAATTGAAAGACGAATATATAAAAGAATTGTTAAATAAATTAGGTTATATTAATAGTTATAATGAAGCAAGTGGTAAAATATATTTAGAAAATAATAATATATATAAAATTATATATACAGTAGATGATTTAAATGTAAATGGGACATTTTTTAGAGTAAATGGTATTAATGATATAAATATAAATGTTAAAACTAATAGTGAAATTTAAATAAAGAGTATTTTTAATACTCTTTTTATTATAAAATATGATATAATTTTATTGTAGAAGGTGATTTAAGATGACTAAGAAAAAAGTAAGAAAAGAAGTAAAGAAAGATAATAATGCAAGAGTAGAGATATATGGAATATTATTGATTTTAGCTGCCATAATTGGTTGCTGTAGATTTGGTTTATTATCTAATATTATAGTTGGATTTGCTGGCTTCTTAGTTGGTGTTTTATGGTCAATTTTATTAATCTTAGTCGGTATTATTGGTGGCTATATGATTGTAAAAAGAACAAAACCTGATTTATTAACTAGTAAATTAATTGGATTATATATAATTATATTAGGTATATTATGTTTATTTCATTTAGGATATATTAAACAATTAGCTATTAATGATACTGTAGGTTATGGTGCTGTTATTGAAGAAACATTTAATAATTTAAATTATTTTATTGATGGTTCTATGGATATTCAAGGTGGAGGAATGATTGGTGCAGTTCTTAGTGTAACAATGGTAAAATTAGTATCTTTACAAGGCGCTAATGTTGTAAGTATTGCTTTAATAATATGTGGATTTATTTTATTTACTGGAATAACTATTTACGATATTATTAAGTCATTAGAAAATGGGGTTAAAAAAACAGTTCAAGGAACAGTTAATTTAGCGCATAAAACAAAAGACAAAGAACATATTAAAAAAGTAGAAGATGAATATGAAAAGGACGATAAAATTGTAATTTCTAGTATGGATGAAATAATTCAAAATGAAGAATCTAAAAAAGATGACATTGAAACAATTGAATTAGATGAAATAAAAGATGAGGTAAGTGATACAAATATTAATTATAAATATCCGCCTATTAATTTACTTAGTAAACCTACTAAGAAAAATAATAAGGAAAATCAAGATGCTATCAAGGATACTGTTGATATATTACAAACGGTATTTCGTGATTTTGGAATTGAAGCTAAAGTTGTAGCTATTAATATTGGACCAGCAGTAACCCAATATGAGTTAGATATTAAAGCAGGTACTAAATTAAGTAGAATAGTAAGTTTAGATAAAGAAATTGCTTTAGCTTTAGCTGCTAAAAGTGTTCATATTCAAGCTCCTATTCCTGGTAAAAAAACTGTTGGTGTAGAAATACCTAATAAATCTGTAACAATGGTTAGTGTAAGAGAAATATTAGAAAGTGTTCCTAAAGGTATGGAAGATTCTAAATTGTTAGTAACATTAGGTAAAGATATAATGGGAAAACCTATTTATTGTGAAATAAATAAAACACCACATTTATTAGTAGCAGGTTCTACTGGTTCAGGTAAATCTGTATGTATTAATAGTATGTTGGTATCAATATTAATGCGTACTAAACCAGATGAAGTAAAATTAGTATTAGTTGATCCTAAAAAAGTTGAATTATCTATGTATAATGGTGTTCCACATTTATTAACACCTGTAGTAACTGATCCTAAAAAAGCTAACATAGTTCTTAAAAAAATAGTTACAGAAATGGAACATAGATATGATTTATTTGAACAATCTGGAACAAAAAATATTGCTGGATATAATGCTTATTTAGAAAAGAAAAATAAAACAAAAGATGAATATGGTCAAATAAAAAAACTACCATACATTGTAGTTATAATCGATGAATTAGCAGATTTAATGTTAGTTGCAGCTAAAGAAGTTGAAGAATCTATTATGCGAATTACTCAAATGGCAAGAGCAGCTGGTATTCATTTGATTGTTGCAACTCAAAGACCATCAACTGATGTAATTACAGGTGTTGTAAAAGCTAATATTCCATCTCGTATTTCATTTGCGGTTTCTTCAAGTATTGATTCAAGAACAATATTAGATATGACAGGAGCAGAAAAATTATTAGGTAAAGGTGATATGTTATTTTTACCACAAGGAGAAAATGTTCCAATAAGAGTACAAGGAACTTTTATATCTGATGAAGAAATTAAAGCGGTAGCAGACTATACTATATCACAACAAAAAGCTAGATATGATGAATCTTTAACAGTTGCTTCTGAAGATGTAAAAGGTGCAACAACAATGACTGATGATGCTATGGAAGAACCATTATATAATGAAATAGTAGAATTTGTTGTAACCCAAGGAAAAGCAAGTGCTTCATTATTACAAAGAAGATTTAGATTAGGATATAATAGAGCTGCTAGAGCAATTGATTTATTAGAAGAAAGAGGTATAATCGGACCTTCTAATGGATCTAAACCAAGAGAAGTATTAGTTAAGTTAGAAAAAAATCAGGAATAAATCCTGATTTTTATATTTTTCTATATAATCCAATTGCTTTGCCTAAAATTGTAACATTATTCATAATAAATGGTGCCATTGTGTCATTTTCTGGTTGTAATCTAAAATGATCTTTTTCTTTATAAAATGTTTTTAAAGTTACTTCATTTTCATCAGTCATTGCTACAACTATTTCACCATTATTAGCAGTATTTTTTCTTTCAACAATAACGATATCGCCATCTAAAATACCAGCATTAATCATACTTTCACCACTTACTAATAGTGTAAAAACTTCTTTATTTTTAGGAATCAAATAAGATGGTAGACTGAAATATTCATCTGGTCTTTCGATTGCTTCAATAGGATTACCAGCTGTAATTTTACCTAGTAATGGTACTTCAGTAATTAATTCATTTTTAATTTCATATTCATTATCAACTAATATTTCAATTGTTCTATTTTTACTTTCTTCCTTTTTTATATATCCTTTTTTTTCTAAGTTATTTAAATGAACTTGGACAGTAGCTGTACTTGATAAATTCATTTCTTGACATAATTCTCTTACAGTAGGTGAGTATCCATGGGCGACAACATATTTTTTAATTATATCTAACATTTTTTCTTGTTGGTTAGTTAATTTTTCCAAAGTAAAAACCTCCTTTTAACTTTCTAGTAACATCTTAACATATAATTTTACATTTGTCAAACAAATTTTCGTTTTTTTATAAAAACACATTGACACGAATGTTTGTTCGTGATAAAATTAAAACATGAAAGGAAGGGTGCTATGGAATACTATACAATTAAAGATATTCAATTATTAACTGGTTATAGTAAAAGAAAAGTTTGCCTGCTGATTAAAAAATTAAATCAGGAAATTAAAGAAAGATATAAAAATTATAAACCAGTAATATTTGAAAACAAAATTGAAAAAATTTATTTTATTAAAAGAATGGAGATTGAATTATGAAAGAAATGTTAAAAGATAAAACTATTATTGCCTTTATTATTATTATGTTAGGAATAACAATCATTAGTACACCTAGTACCAAATTAGAAGAAACAAAAGATATAAATGAGGAATATATATCTTGTAATTTAAAATAACTTTAGAAATTAATCTAAAGTTTTTTTATTGGAAATTGAATGATTTTACATTTATTTTCTTTTTTTTCATAAATAAATTTATAAAATGAAATGGCTATACTTTCAATTTGTTGTTCACTTAAATTTCTTAAATAAAATAAAGCTTGTTGTTTGGTAACTTCGTGAGCAAGGCAATAAAATAATGGAAATTGTAATTCAATTTCTGTTATTGGCTCAACCACTTTTATTTTTTTTTTAGGAATAAATTGTTTTGATTGAAATAATATATGAGTTGGTAAATTGTTTTTATTTAAAATTTCTAAAAATGTCTTGTCAATTTTACAATTTACTCTATATAAACTATATATTTTAGGATACATATTTTTTAAAAATTTATTGACTTTTCCATCAAATGTTCTTAATTCTTCAATTGGTACTAAATAATATTTCATATATTAACTCCTAACTTTTTTGTTATTTTTTTGAATACTTTTTTTCTAACTTTTTTGTTAAAAATACAAATTATTAAAATTATAACGAAAATAATAATACTTAGTATAACATATAAATAATCATTTGTATCGCTCCAAATACCAATTTTGCTAGTTTTAGCAATTAATTCACTTGTTTCTAGAATATATGTATATTGATAATCAGCATATAAATAAGCGACTTTGCCAAGTCCTTTTTTAATGATCAAATCTTGTAGTAATGTGTCATCGACAAATACCCAAACTAAATGTCTATCATATTTATCTAATTTATCACTATTAGGATCATATTCAATTTCAATTTTATTAGCATTACTTAATATATTGCAAGTAAAATCACTTGCTTCTTTACCATATGGTTCTTTTTTAGTTGTAGATTCAGGAGTATCAATGGCCAAAAATCTTGTTTTAATTCTTTCATTATCTAAAATAAACCAAGCAGTATCTCCATCGACACAACTATCTAAAGTAACTTCTAATTTTTCAGCATTTACATTAACAACAAATAAAAAACTAATAAAAATAGCATATATAACTTTCATTTTACCACCAATTATATTATAACAAATTTGACATGATATTTTCACAAAAATAACACAATTTTCGACAATAGTCGACAATTAATATTGACAAAAAAAGAAGGTATGTTATAATTATATTGTATTGTAAAGGATATCGTAGTGTACAAAAAGGGGTGTAGGTAAAAGATGGAAAGTAAATTTACTAAAACTACCGATAAATTAAAAAAAGAAAAAAAACTCAAGAAAAAATTTAAACTAGCTGTGATATTATTACTTTTGCTTTTACTTATTTTATATTTTGTAATAGGTATTGTTTATAATAGTGGTAATTTTAGCATAACACTCGATAAAAATCTTTATTTAGATAATGGCATAATTATTTATGACGATTTTCAATATAAAGTATATCGTACAGAATTATTAGCTAAAGCACCTGAAACTTTTAACAGTATCAAGGAAATATGGTTACCGGAAGAAATCAAAGATTATGAAGGTGGATCACATAATGGCGATAGTTATTTAGTATATACATTTTATATTGAAAATACTGGAGATGAAGTTGCTGGTTATACTAGAGAGGTTATTATCGATGATGTTATCAAGGATGTTGATGCTGCCATCAGAGTTAGAATTTATAAGAATGGAGAATATCAAACTTATGCAAAATTATCAAGTGAAGGAGAAGTAGAACCAAATACAGTTCCATTTATTGATGATAAGATAATCATGAGTGAAGATGTTACTAATTTTAAACCTAACGATATTGACAAGTATACAATAGTTTTATGGATTGAAGGCGAAGATCCTGATTGTACTGATAATATTTTAGGTGGTGAATTTAAAGTTCGTATGAATTTTAAACCAATAGTTGCAGAATAAGAAAGAAGGGATTATGAGAAGACGTAAGAAAAAACATGAAACAAGAGTAAAGAAATTACTTGTTGCTGCTGTTTTATGTACGATTATTCTAACCGTTTCAACTTATGCATGGTTTATTGGTATGAAGGTTGTTAATGTTTCTAGTTTTGATGTTTCCATTGCTGCTATTGATAGTTTATTATTATCATTAGATGGAGAAAATTGGGAAACAACAGTAACTATTAATGAAAAAAATCATAAAACTGTAAGTTATCCTGGAAACACTAACAGTTGGGGTGGCAAAGGATTAGTTCCTGTTTCATCAGTTGGTAAGATTGATACTGGCTCATCAAGACTTATAATGTATGAAAAAGGAAGTTTTACAGCATCACCTGGTGGTTATCGTGTAATGGCTGCAAGAGTAAAAAATACTGGTGCCAAAGAGGTTGATGGATATGTTGCGTTCGATTTATTTATTAAAAATAAATCAGGTCATGCATATTATAAAGAATTAAACCCTAAAAATGAAGAAGCAATTTATTTAGATCCAGAATCAGAAGTAAAAGTTGCTGAAGATGGCGAAATAAAGGCTGGTATTGAAAATTCAGTAAGAGTGGCTTTTGCACAAATTGGACGTGTTATAGCAGTAGAAGATGATGTTGATGTTATTACAGGCATTACTTGTAAATCAAATGATGATGTTACTGGTATATGTGCTGATAGGGATGCTCAAATTTGGGAACCTAATGACACCAAACATGTTACTAATGCTATTAGTTGGTATACAACATCATGTCGTAAAAGAATTGGCAGTGATATAACTAATCCTGCTTCATTTAGTGGACCTTGTAAAACTATTAAAGATGGAGTTTATTATCCAACTTATGCAGTAAGTGGTGAAATTGATTATACAGATCAAGTTGATGTGTATGATGGCTATGAATATAACGGCTATACAAATTCAATAGCAAGTTCATATCAAAAAGGTAAATTATACAAAGTAGATTACTTTACTGATACTGATAAATTTAATGAAGGAGTTAATAGACCTGATTTTATAACACTTGCTCCAAATAGTATTACTAAGGTAAGAATCTATATTTATATAGAAGGACAAGATATAGACAACTATGATTTTGCTTCGTTAGGAAGAAAGATCTCTGTATCATTTGGATTTACTAAAGAAAGATTCTATGGAGAAGATATCGATTATGATGGTGATCCAGAATTACCAGATGATGTAGTTAGAGACCAAACAGTATCTTATGTTAATACTGGTGAAATAACTGATATTTCAAATTCAAAAATTACTTATGACAATGATAAAAAAGAATTTACTTTACCAAATTGGATGACTAAATTTACATTTAAAGATGGTGGAGTAGTTAAAACAGCTACGCGAGTAGATGATATATGGACAATAAATTAGGAGGTATAAAATGAAAAGAAGAAAGAAAAATCAAAAAGTAAGAAATCTGATTACTCTTTGTGCTTTATGTGCTATTTTATTATCAGTTTCAACTTATGCATGGTTTATAGGTATGAAAACTGTTAATGTAACAGAATTCGATATTAATATTGCAACAACAGAAGGGTTATTCTTATCTATGGATGGTAAGGATTGGGTTTATACATTAGACGCTAAAAATGCAACTGCTTATGAAGGAAATGCAAATCAATGGCTAGATCAAGAAAAACAAGGATTAATTCCAATGTCTTCAATTGGTGAAATGGATGCAACTTCATCAAGAATGAAATTATATGAAAAAGGAAGTTTAACTGCTGTTACTGGTGGTTATAGATTATTATCTAGTCAAGTTGATAATCATACTAAACAAGTAGGTGGAACAACTAGTTCAAAAGAATATGTTGAAGGTGATGGATATATAGCATTTGACTTATTTGTTAAGAACTTATCAGGAAATCCTTATTATCCAGAAAATAATGTTTTAAATGAAGAAGCAATTTATTTAAATACTAATTCAGCTGTTACAGTTGCTTTAGATGGTGAAGGTAAAGCTGGTATTGAAAATTCAGTAAGAGTTGGATTTGTTCAATTAGGTCGTGTAAGTGCTGCTTTAGATACAGATGTACCAAAAAATCAAAAATTAGTAACAAGTATGACTTGTGCTGATAGTTTAGATGATGATGATGATCCAGAACATGTTACAGGTATTTGTAGAGATGCTCAAATTTGGGAACCAAATGATACTAAACACGTACAAAATGCTATTAATTGGTATAATGAATCTTGTTTAAAAAGAACAGGTGCAGATGTTAATTCAAGTGCATCTTATACTGATGCTACACCATGTAAAACATTAAATACAACAACTGCTTATCCAACATATGCTATTAGTAGAACAATTGGTATTGCTGATAATGTTAATATTTACGATGGTACAGCTTATAATAGTTATACAGCTAATACTAATACATTAGCAGAATACAATGCTGCTGCAGAAGGAACTGATCCGGGACAAAAAGGTGCAATGAAATTAATTGAATTCCCATACTTTACTGATACAATGAAAAATGTTGAAGGCAAAGATCGTCCACAATTTATGACGTTAGCTCCAAATAGTATTACTAAATTAAGAGTTTATGTATGGATTGAAGGACAAGATATTGATAACTATGATTTTGCTTCATTAGGAAAGAAAATTACTATTAATTTTGGATTCACTAAAGAAAGATATAATCAATCAGATTTCCCTGATTATGATGGACCAGATGTTCCAACAACAAATGAATAATTTAAAATATCACACAATTTGTGTGATATTTTTTATATACTAGGAAAGTTCTTTGCAAAATTTTAAATAAATGTGTTGACAAACATATGTGTGTATAGTAAAATTTTATTATGGTGGTGATACAATGAAGATATATAAAACATATAAATTTAGATTATATCCAAATAAAATACAACAAGAATTAATAAATAAAACTTTAGGATGTACTAGATTTATTTATAATACAATGTTATATGAAAAAGAAAAATTATATAAACAAAACAAAATAACTAAAACAAAAAAAGATTGTATAAAAGAATTACCACTTTTAAAACAAACGTATCCATGGTTAACTGAGATAGATAGTATGGCACTATCAACTACTATATTTGATTTGGAAGAAGCTTTTAAAAATTTTTATAGAACCAAACATTATCCAAAATATAAAGATAAATATAGTAAAAATAGTTATCGTACAAACTATATAAAAAATAATTATAAAAATAAGATATATGAAAATATTAAATTGGATATGACAAATAAAACAATTACCTTACCAAAATTAAAGAATATGAAAATAAGAGGCTATCGAAAAACAAAAGAAATAAAAGGAAGAATAATAAACGCTACAATAAGTAAAAAAATAAATAGATACTATGTATCAGTATTATATGAGGAAGATTTAGAAGAAAAAAATATAATACCAACAAAGGTAGTAGGAATAGACTTAGGAGTAAAAGATTTAGTAATAACAAGTTTCGGCGAAAAATATGAAAATAAAAAATACATAACCAAATATGAAAAAAGAATAAAAAATTTACAAAAATGGTTAAGTAAAAAAGTAAAAGGAAGTAAAAATTATTATAAAGTGAAAAACAAAATAAAGGAAACATATAAGAAACTAAAAAATGCTAGAATTTATACAATACATAAAATCACAAAAAAAATAGTGAATGAAAACGACTTAATAATAACCGAAAAACTACAAACAAAAAAATTAATAGAAAGAAAAGAAATGTCCAAATATATAAGTGATGCAAGTTTAAGCGAAATAATAAGACAATTAGAGTATAAAAGTAAATGGAAAAATAAACATTTTTATCAAATAGATACATATTATCCAAGTAGTCAAATATGCAGTCATTGCAATACTAAAAATGAAGAAATTAAAGACTTAAGCAAACGAAACTGGACATGTTCAAAATGCAAAAATGAAAATGATAGAGATATAAATGCGGCAATAAATATAATGTGGGAAGGGTTAATAAATAATACTAAGTTGTTTACATGAACAAACCTCGAAAAATTTCACTGCAAAAAAAGATAAAATAAAAACAAGTACGGTAGCAACTATCGGAAATTAGTCTCTAGAGGAAAACGCGAAAGCCACCAAAGAAGGAGAAATATCTAATCGTGAGATTAGATGCAGTCAAATTTATTTGATTTTTGTTCTATTATTTTTTAAATAAATTAGATATGAAATTGATAATTAATTTGAAAATTCTAATAAAAATGTTTTCTTTATTTTCATCAGGATTTTCTTCAATTGATTCTTCTGGTGTTTCAATTGGTGGTGTAGTATTAGGTTCTTCAATAGGTATTTCAACATCGATAGGTATTTCAGGTTCAACCGGCATTTCAGGAGAAACTGGTGTTTCTTCAATTGGATTTTCTATATTTTCTTTAATTATATTGTCATTAGGATTAATCCAAGCACCTGGAGTATTTTTTATTTTAGTAATATTGATCATACCATTTGCTTCGTTAAAAATAAAATAAGTATCTTTTTTATATGTACCGATTGGATTTTTTTTATTTTTTGCATTTTCTGAATTAGTGTATGTTGGTATTTTTTCAACAATTATTTTATAAGTTTTACTTTCTTCTTTTAAATAGGTAATATAAGGTAATTTTCCATGCTTAGTCCAATTTCTGGAATTATAACCTTTTTTATTGCCTATATTTGCTACCGCAGTTATTTGAACATTGTTAGTCCATTTTGGAGTACATTCAACACATAATCCATCACCAATATAAATAGCGCAATGACCACTCATCCATAAATATTCTCCAATTTCTATGGTTTTAAAATTAGTTGAAACATTAGTACATTTAGCAAGCATACCTTCAGTATTTACATCAGGAACTTTATTTATATTATATCCAGCACCACCATATATTGCTTTACTATTTCCGTTCCAACCCCATAGTATACCTTTAATTAATCCAATACAATCAAACATGAAATAATTTTTATCAATTACTTTAGAAATAGTATTAATCCTAGAAGTTGTCCACCAAGAGCTTTCTTTTTTCTTTCTTTCAATAGCTGATTTCGTTACTATCCAACCCCAAGTGCCCATACCATAAATTGTTTTATAATTATTAACTATATCTAATAATTTATTTTTGAGTTCTATATTTGTCATTTTATTACCTCCTTTCAAAATTTATTTTATGAAAGAAATAATTTATTAAATAATTTTTCCAACTAATTATTTATATAAATTAGTTGAAACATAGTGCAAAAGATGTCGAATTATGTTATAATTGATATAAGAGTAAGAGGTTAAAGAATAAATAAGTGGTAAAGGAAGATATTTATGAAAAATTTGTTGAAAAGAATACCTAAGCAGAATTATTTAATTTTAATTTTAGGTTTAATATTAGTTTGTTCTATTATGATACCTAGTTTAGCGCGCTATAAAAATAGAAATACTATCAAAGATATTGAAGTTTGGGATGGCAATGTAGCTACTAGTTATCGAAGTGGTAGTGGTACAATTGATGATCCTTATATTATTTCTAATGGTAATGAATTAGCTTATTTTGCACAAATGTTAAAAACTACTGATTATGCTGATACATATTTTGAATTAAATAAGGATATTGTTTTAAATGATGGTACATTTAGTTATGATGAAGAAGGTATTAAATACAAATTAAATAATACAACATTTTATATAAAAGAAAATACTAATGAAATATATGATAATGTAGATAAAACTGGTACTAAAATAAAAACTATTAATTTATTTGAATCTTTAAATAATTTTAAGGGTAATTTAGATGGTAATTATTTTAGAATATATGGATTATATATTTCTAGTGAAAATGAAGAAGTAGGTTTATTTACTAATTTAAGTGGTAATGTAAGTAATTTGTATGTTGAAAATGCTATGATTTATGGTGGTAACATTACTGCTGGAATTGCATCCAGTGCCACTAATTCTAAAATAACTAATGTTTTATATAATGGTTATGTAGTTGGTACTAATGAAGAATTAACTAAAACAGAAACATTTAATGTTCCTACAATATCTAATTTTTCTAATATAATGATTCCTTATATAAAGGGTGATATAATTAATGTTACAATTAAAGGTAGTATTGGTGAAAATAAAATAAAAATTAATAATAATGAAGTAAGTGGTAATTTTAGTCTCGATTTAGGAAATATTAGTAAAATAGTTATAGATACTAATATAAAATTAGATAATTTAACTTATGATGTAACTTATAATTATGGTGTTAGTAGTGGAATAGTTGCTAAGGCTGATAAAATTACTTTAAATAATGTTATCAATAAAGCTAATGTTATAGGTAAAAATAGTGTTGGTTTAGTAGGATATACTAATGATATTACAATTAATAAATCTTATAATAATGGAACATTATCAGGTGATAAAACATCTGGATTAATTAATAAACTTCATGGTAAAGGAACACTAAATAAAGTTTATAGTACAGGTAATGTTACTCATTTAATTAATAATGTTACAAATGGTAATTTAACTATTAATAATTCTTTTGCTACAGAAACAACATATTTAGTAAATTCTATTATAAGTAGTGTTGTTAGTTTTAATAATTCATATTATACTGATGGTAATATAACAAATCAAGGAAGTATATTTGGAAGTGTTACTTTAACAGATGTTAATAATTTAAAAGATAAAGATTTTGTTATCAATAATTTACAATTTAATGAATTTATTGATAGTACAGATTTGGCTAATAACGCAGAAAATGTTTGGGTTTATGAAGAAGGAAGTTTTCCTATATTAGCTACTGACGATATAAATAATCCAATTGCTAATATTCATGTAGGAACATATTCATGGAATAATTTAGGATATGAATTAAATTCAATTAAGTTTAATAAGACAACTGCTTTTAGTATCGAACAAATTGATCCATTAAGACCATTTAAAGAAGTTAGTTATTATATTAGTGATAAAGAGTTAACAAAAGAAGAAATACTTAATTTAACTTTTACTAATTACGAAAGTATAGTTGATTTGAATAATGAAGGAAAATATGTTATATATGTTAAAGTAGTCGATAATAATGATAATATCTATTATTTAAATTCTGATTTAATTATAGTGGATTTATCTGGTTCTGATGTTACTATTAATATGAATGACAAGAATTGGAATACTTTAAATAATCCAACTATTAAAAATTATATAAATGAAAATACTGATTTAACAATAACTGCTATTGATAATTTATCTGGTATTAAAAGTGTTGAATATTATTTATCTAATGAAATAATAAATGAAGATAAATTAGATAGTGTTAGTTGGAATACTTATAATGATAAAATAACTATTAATAATAAAGGTACTTATATTTTATATGTTAAAGTAATTGATAATGCTGATTATATTACTTATGTTAATAGTGAATATATAATATTTGATGGTTATAGTATTGATAGTTTAAGCGCTGGTAGAAATAATAAATTTACTACAAATTATATAACAAATAAATCATCTGTTACTTTGAATGTAAGTTATCAATCAAGTTATAATTATAACGAAGGAAAAACACATAGTATTGTATCTAATACTTCTTTACCACTTAATACAAAAATAACTTTAATTGATAACAATCAAAATAGAGTATATACATATACAGTTGACAAACAAGATACAATTTATAATTTAACTTTATTTAAAGAAGTAGGTAGCGATAATTTATTTAGTGAAGATAATTATACAAATCAAATAAATGAGAATTTTACTATTGTTTTAGATTTTAAGAATACTGATATAACTAATATTGAAGATATTAAAATAGCTATGGAATTAAATAATCAGGATAGTGTAATTAAAACTTTAACAACTACTTTAAAACCATTTAATATTTATGAAAGTAGTGCTAGTATAAATATTAGTACCAATTATAGTGACACAATTATTTATAATAGTGATTCTACTAATACAATTGATATTACAAGTAATTTAGTATATGATTTTATAAATGGAAATCAAATAAATGATACAACTTATGAAGATAAAATAATGGGATTAAATATTAGTTTAGTTGATAAAAATGGAAATATAGTGAATAAGGAATATTTGAAAAATTTAACATTTAAAATAAATGGAAAAGAATACTCACCAAGTAATGATGGTATAGTTAGAATACCTGATATTGGTAATTTAGAAATAACTACTTCAGCTGATAATAGTAAATTAAAAACAGGAAGTTATTATTTTAAAATAAAAGCACTTTCATCTTACGATGGAAAATATGCTAATACATATAGTAATGAAATAACTGTTCCAGTAACAGTAACTAACAATGTTACAATTGATTATGGATTTGATGTATCATTTGATAATGTTATAACAGACAATATAATTAATTTTGATATAATTAAAACTGGTAATTTTACTAATCCAACTGTAAGAGTTTCATTATATAAAAAACAAGTTTTATCAGCTTATAATCAAGATTATTCATTAGTTGATTTAAGTAGTTATACTAATACAAAATTAAATAAAATAACTGATAACATTTATGAATTACCTAATAAATTAGAAATTAAAAATATGTTAGGTGGTTACAAATTTGTATTTGAATTGTATGATGGTACAACTAAAATAGGAACAATCGAAAAGAAATTTATTGTTAGATAGGAGGGAATCATGAAACATAAAGTATTGATAATTTTATTTATTTTAATAACTATATTTTTAGGTACTGGTGTTACATATTCAATGTTTAATTCTAACATTAATGTAAAAATAGATCAAAAAATAGCTAAATTTGTATTTGAAAGTAAACAATTAGATCATTTGGAATTAAATTTAAGTAATCTAAATCCTGGTAGTAATGATGAATACTTATTTTCAGTTACTAATAAAGATAATGAATTAAGTAACGTAACAGTTGAATATCAAATTACTATTAAAACATTTCATTTTATGCCTTTAGATATTGAGTTATACAAAGTAGGGGAAACAGAAGAATTGATAATGAAATGTGATGAAACTTATTCAAGAAATGAAAAAAATGAATTAGTATGTAATTCTTCAATTCAAACACTAGAACATACCGAGGAAACATTAGATAATTACAAATTAAAAGTAACTTTTCCTAGTGAATATAATTCATTAGAATATACAAATTTAGCTGATTTCATTGATGTAGAAATAAATAGTTGGCAGAAGTTAGGTGATTAAAATGCGCAAATATTTAATAATGATTGTTATATTTTTAGGTACAATCTTACTTATTACAAACGGTTTTACATTAGCAAAATACGTATCTAATACAGTTTGGAATTATTATTTAAATTCTCAAGGATTTTATTTAAGTAGTGATCAACTAGGAAATAACGTTAAAAATGTTAATAATGTTTGGGATGGAACAAGTATTCATTTTAATTTAAAAAATAATATCAATGATGTTTTAGTTACTGATTATGATATAAAATATAAAGTAACTTGTATATTAGATGATGGTAGTAATTGTAAAGTCAATGGAACTGATTCGAATGTTTATTATGGGACATTATCTAGTTATAATAGTTGTGTAAATAATACAAATGATGGTATAGATACAACCGATTTTGATAAAGCAACTTGTGAAGTAAAAGGTTATGATTGGGTTATTCAAAAAGCTACTTCAGATATATATTTTGATGTAGAAAATGATAATGTAACTGCTAACATTGAAGTTGTTACTACTGAACCATATGAAAAAAAACTAACAGGAATATTTATTCTTAAAAAAGATAAAAACTTAATAGAAAAAACAGATATGTTATATCAATCATTTTCTAATTATGATCGATTAACAGTAATTAATTCTTCTGACACTAAAAAATGTGTTAAAATAAATTGGGATGCTAATAAATTAAGAATTGATAACGAAAATATAACAAATTATAATATGTCAAATGGTTATATTAATGAAATAATTTTAGAAATACCTAGTAAAGATAATTTAAGTTATATATTTTATAAAGTAGATAAAGATGCTACTTATGATATAAATGAATTTTCTTTATTAGAAGTAGAATGTAATTAAGGAGGAAGTATGAAAGTTTTAAAAAAAATTAAGAAAGTATTATTAGTAACATTAGGAATTGTTTATTTTACCTTTGCATTATTTATGACAATTCTCTTATTAAACTTTAATGATTATCGTGTAACAGTATTTGGTGAAACTTCATTAGTAATTTTAAAAGATAAAGTAAGTCATGAAGAATATCAAAAAGGTGATTTAGTTTTAGTTGAAGCAGCAGCACCAGAAAATTTACAAAAAGGTGAAGAAGTATTCGTTTATAAAGTTGATAAGATGTCTAAAACTGCTGATATAAATATTGGCAAAGTTGGAGAAGTTATGGATGATTATCTTACATTAGAAAATGGTGAAACATATTCAATTAAATATTTAATTGGTAGACCTACTAAAGTATATAATGATATTGGAACAGTTTTAGGAATTATTGAATCACAATGGGGCTTCTTATTTATCGTATTAGTACCTTGTTTCTTAATCTTTATCTATGAATTATATGCATTAATAGTTGAAATTAAATATGGTGATGAAGTAGATGTAGAAGAATAAAACACAATAAAAATTGTGTTTTTTTATGTATAAAAAAAAGAGATTTAATAATCTCTACATTTTTTGATTGAAACTAATTGATGCATTCACTAATAATGATTTATTATTTAATGCAGCTTCATAACCTATATTTGTATCTGCTTCATCATCCATTTTTTCATCAACACCTTCATACCATTCAAAGAATACTCTTATTGTAAATGGTTCGTGTGCTGTAGCATTATAATCAACAGTTCCATCTATTGTATTATTTAAAATAGTGGTTGTAGTTATTTGATCTCCTTCGTTATAATCCTTATCTAAAACTGCGTATTTACTGATCATTAAATCAGGCATATTTTCATCTTCAACATTTAAGTTGATTGAATAATCAAATGAAACACCGGCGTTAGAAGGATCAATATCAATATCAAAATAACCTTTAGAAGAAGGGGCTACTGTATTTTCAGCAACGTTAACATTTTCTTCCATTACTGGAGTAATATTGATAGAAGTTGTAGTATTATTGGTAATATCATTTTCATTAACTAAAATTTGCCACTTAGCAAATAACAAATCAATATTGCTATCAACATCAGCAACATATCTTGAATAAGTATTACTCATTAAACTTAATGTCAATGCCAAAGAACTAATAACTAACAATATTTTAAATTTCATTGCCATTTAAAACCCTTCTTTCTTCTTTTACATCTTTATTATACATATATATATGTAAAAAATCAACATAAAAATGTAAAATATGATTTTGTATATGTCAATATATGTAAAATATTTAATAAATGTATTCAAATAATGTAAAAGATTTACAAAAAGTATTGTAAACTAAAGAAAAATAAAGTAAAATTAAATTCGACAATTATCGACATATTATATTGACAAAAAAAATATGTATGTTATAATTATATTGTATTGTAAAGAATATCATAGTGACCCTAGTCTATAGGGTAATATGAAGGGGTAGAGTTATGGAAGATAAGATTAAGCTTAGTTCAAAGAAAATCAAAAATGAAAGAAAACTTAAAAAGATCTTTAGAATAGCTTTATTAATATTTCTTTTCCTATTTATTCTTTTGTATTTAGTTATAGGTATTATTTATAATAGTGGTAATTTTAGTATAACACTGGATAAAAACTTATACTTTAGTAGAGGTATTATCATTTACGATGATCCTAATTATAAAGTGTATCAAGCAGAATTATCAGTTGCTTCGCCTAAAACATTCACTAATATATCTGGTAATTGGTTACCTGATAATTTAGATGATTCTACTGGTGGTTCTCACAATGGTTCTGAATACCTTGCTTATACATTTTTTGTTGAGAATGTTGGAGATGAAATCACAAGCTATTGGAGTGAACTTTTTATCACAGATGTTATCAAAAAAATTGACAGTGCTGTAAGAATTAGAGTCTATCGAAACGGACAACCTGTTACATATGCTAAGAAAGCTTCTAATGGAAGAAATGAGCCAGATACTATTCCGTTTGAAGAAGAAAAATTAGTTGCTCGTAATAAAGTTGATAATTTTAAACCTGGAGATATCGATAAATACACAATTGTCATTTGGGTTGAAGGTAGTGATCCTGAATGTACAGATGATATCTTAGGTGGAGAATTCTCTGTTTATATGGATTTCAATTCAGAGTACGTAGAAAATTAATGAAAAGAGAGAGGTACATATGGAAAAAAGAAATAGAAGACATGAAAAACGTGTCAAAAGATTGCTTGTTGGAGCTGGTTTATGTGCTACTATTTTATCAGTTTCAACTTATGCATGGTTTATTGGTATGAAAACTGTTAATGTTACCGCATTCGATGTAGAAATTGCTGCAATCGATGGTTTATCACTTTCATTAGATGGTAAAAATTTTGGTGACACAGTAACAATTAACGAAAGTAATTATAGTGATCCTGGTGTTAAAGGAACATATTTGACTAATACAAACAGTTGGGGTGGTAAAGGATTAATTCCAATGTCAACAGTTGGAAAAATCGACACTGATTCTTCAAACTTAATTTTATTTGAAAAAGGAAGCTTCACTGCATCACCTGGTGGTTATCGTGTAATGGCTAGCCAAGTTGAAAATGATACAGATGAACAAGATGGAT
Organism: uncultured Mycoplasmatota bacterium; assembly: GCA_946488855.1. Lineage (GTDB taxonomy): Bacteria > Bacillota_I > Bacilli_A > RF39 > UBA660 > Faecisoma. The sequence continues at coordinate 41,199 of CAMLWC010000002.1, read as the reverse complement.
ATGTAGCATTTGATTTATTTGTTAAAAACTTATCAGGAAATGCTTATTATGATACAGTTGATATAAAAAATGAAGAAGGAATTTATTTAACTCCACAATCAGTTGTTAAAACTGGTGCTGCTGGACAAAAAACAGCTGGTATTGAAAATTCAGTAAGAGTTGCTTTCGCACAAATCGGACGTGTAGTTGCAACTGAAGAAAATACTTCAAAAATTCAAGGAATTAATTGTACAGGTGGTAATGGCGTTTCTAGTATTTGTACAAATAGAGATGCTACAATTTGGGAACCAAATGATACAAAACACGTAAATAATGCAATTCAATGGTATACAAAATCATGCTTAAAGAGAAATGCGGCTGATATTACTAATCCAAGTTCATTTAGTGGTGCATGTGGTGCTGTTACTGATGGTACTTTTGTTCCAACATATGCAGTAAGTGGTGAAATTAATTACACTGATCAAGTAGATGTATATGATGGTACTGAATACAATGGTTATACTAATTCAGTTGCTATGACTGCTACTAAAGGCAAATTAATGAAAGTATCTACTTTCACAGATACAATGAAAAATTTAAAAGGAACTGAAAGACCAGAATTATTCTATTTAGCTCCAAATAGTATTACAAAAATTAGAGTTTATATTTGGATTGAAGGACAAGACGTTGATAATTATGATTTTGCTTCACTAGGAGGACAAATCTCACTTTCATTCGGATTTACTAAAGAACAATTATATGGTGAAGATATCAACTATGATGGTGATCCAGCATTACCAAGTGATGTTGATAAGAGACCAACATTAGGTGAATAATAAGGTAACTAGAAGATTTTAATTAATCTTCTAGGTTACTAAAATTTAAATATAGGAGGAAATTATGGCAAAAAAACATAATAGTAAAAAAAGTAAAAGAATTAGAGATTTAGTTGCTATTTGTTCTTTGTGTGCAATTTTATTATCAGTTTCAACCTATGCATGGTTTATTGGTATGAAAACTGTTAATGTTGCAGAATTTAGTGTTAATATAGCAACAACAGAAGGTTTATTCTTATCTATGGATGGAGAAAACTGGAAATATACATTAGATGCAAGAAATGCTGATCCTTATGAAGGAAATGCTAACCAATGGTTAGATCAACCTGGCGAAGGATTAATTCCAATGTCATCTGTTGGTGATATGGATAAAGCTTCATCAAGAATGAAATTATATGAAAAAGGAAGTTTAACTGCTGTTACTGGTGGTTATAGATTATTATCTGAACAAGTTGATAATCATACAACTTTAAATGCTGGTGGTGTTGAATATGAAGAAGGAAATGGTTATGTAGCATTTGACTTGTTCATTAAAAACTTATCAGGAAATGCTTATTATACTGATAATAATCCATTAAATGAAGAAGCAATTTATTTAACTACTAATTCAGAAGTTAAAGTTTCTGCAAATGGTGGAAAAGAAAAAGCTGGTATTGAAAATTCAGTAAGAGTTGCTTTCGCACAAATCGGGCGTGTTAAAGCAGATACAACTTCAGCTGATAATATCACAAAAATAACTTGTGCTAATGTACCTGCTGCTGATGGCCAAGTTCAAGTAACTGGAATTTGTAGAGATGCTCAAATTTGGGAACCAAACGATACTAAACACGTACAAAATGCTATTAATTGGTATCAAAAATCTTGTTTATTAAGAAAAGCATCTACTGATGGTGACGATGTTAATGATCCAGATTCATATACTGCTGGTTCAAAATGTACTGCTGTAGAAGATGGAACAGCTTATCCAACATATGCAATCAGTAATAATATTGAAATTGCTGATAATGTTAATATTTATGATGGTGCTGCTTACAATACTTATACAAAAAATACTGTAGATTATAAAACTTATACAGAAGGAGTAAGAAGTACATATAATTTAGTTGATATGACTTATTCTAAAGCAGATGGTATTGGGTACTTTACTGATACAATGAAAAATGTTGCTGGTAAAGATCGTCCACAATTTATGACTTTAGCTCCAAATAGTATTACAAAAGTTAGAGTTTACATTTGGATTGAAGGACAAGATATCGATAATTACGACTTTGCTTCATTAGGAAAGAAAATTACAGTTAATTTTGGATTCACTAAAGAAAGATATAATGAATCTGATATTCCAGGTTATGATGGACCAAGTACAGATATTACTCCAACAAACGGTGAATAATTGATAATAAAGAAGAGTAATTTGGTTAATTACTCTTCCTTTATTAATTAGGTGGTGAAAAATGAAAAAACAAAATACTTTTAGACAAAGAATTATCGAAAAAACAAATAAAAAAGTTACTATCACTATTATGGTATTAGTAGGTATTTTGCTTATTTTTTCAACATATGCGTGGTTTTCAACCAATTTAAATGTTAGAGTAAAAACATTTACTATGACGGTTAAAAAGAATACTGGATTATCTATTTCTTTAGATGGGATTAATTTTGATACTGATTTAATTATATCTGCTGATGAACTTATAAGAGGATTAAGATATACTTATCCTAATAATACAAGTCAATGGGCAGGTGGTGGATTAGTACCTATTTCTTCAAATGGAATTACTAATCATGATAGTCCGATATTTAATATGTTTTCAAGTAGTGGGGTTAGATATCCAAATAAGGATAAAAATAATGGTTATATAAGAACTAATTTAATGCATGAAGGTGGCAGAAATGAGTACAATAATTATATAGCATTTGATTTGTTTTTCAAAAATGATTCTGGTTCTCCAGTAAGTGATAATTTATATTTTGAATATGGTACTTCAATCACAATGGAAAAAGATGCAGATGAAGAAATGATTGGTTTATTAAATTCTGCTCGTATTGGTATTGTTAAGTTAGGATCTGTTGCTAAAGATGCATCAGCAGATGAAGTTCAAAATATTGAATGTAATAATAATTGTTATTCTATTATTTTTGAACCAAATAGTAAAGCACATTCTGATTTATCTATTGAAAGAGCTACTAAATATGGCGTTAATTTAATTGATGGACAAGAGTTTCCAACATATGCATTTACAAGAGCAGGTGGTCCTATATTTGTAGCTAATACAGTATCTGGTTCACCAAATCTTGATCCAAATTATTTTGAATTACAAGAAACAATGACTGATGAAGATTTCGAACAACCTTTATTTACTGTACCAGATGGTATAACTAAAACAAGAGTATATGTTTGGATTGAAGGACAAGATATTGATAGTCTAGAAACAGATTCTGATGGCGCTGAAATATATATTTCATTAAATTTCTTAAAAGATACACAAGGATATGAATAGGGGAAAAAGGTGATAAGATGAAAAGGGAAGAGAAAGTAGATTTCGATTTATCGACACTAACTTTAAAAGAATTGATTGAAGTTTATCAAAATATTACAGATTTTTCGCAATTTTTAGTTGAAAGTAAAATAGAGTTAGAAGAGGAAAATGAAGATGAATAATTTTTTAGAATTTATAAATAAAGATATTGAAGCAAAAAAAACATTAATTTCCACTATGCCTACTAAAACTAAAACAAATAAAAAGAAATTTAATGAAACAATTGATAATATAATTGAAAGATATGACGAATATAAAACTAGCACTAGAAATTATTTAATTGCTAAAGCTAAAAGTTTTGAAGTTAAGGAATCAACTGATTTAGATAAATTAACTGAAAAATTAGAAACTTTAGAAAATGTTAAATTTCTTTTAAACCCAACTAATACTTATGTCGAAAAAATGTGTTTTGATGATTTACTATATCAAATTAATAATTATGATACATTTAATTTTAAATCTTTAAATGAAATAATAAATGGTTTATTAGATAAATTTGAACAAGCAGGTATTCATTTAGAAAGTGATGATTTTAATTATACTTGTTATGTTCATGAATATATGACTGCTTTTTTAGAAGTAAGAAATAGAAGATTAAGTAGTTATGATAAAGTATCAGAAATTTTTGAACAAATTTATTGGGTAAATCCTGAACTTATTCAACATATAGAGTTAAATTTTAGAAAGTTAATTAAGAAAAATAGCCGTAAATTTAATAATTATATTTTAACATTACAAAAAGAAGTAATGGAGAAAAATAAAATTAGAGATTATGCTCATTGTTTAGAAAAATTACAAGATGCTTATATTGATTTAAATATGGCAAGTAAAGAAACTATTAGTGACATAATAGCTATGGCTAAAACTAAAGAATTAGATATCGAACAATATTTAAGTGATAGTAAAGGACGCAAAACAGCGTTTGAAACTTTAATTCCAGAAGTTACTGATGTTGATAAAGTAGCGCCTGCTTTAGAAAAATTAAAACTAAATATTTTAGAATATCAAAATTATTTAGAATTTTATCCAATGTTTAAATATTTTAAAGATGAATATGAAAAATTACTTACAACTGATAAAAAAGAATATAAAGGTTTAAAAACTATTATTGATCAAATAGAAACTAAAGAAAATGAATTAGAAAAATTAAATAAGAAAATCTTTAGTGGTAAACCAGGATTATTTGAGTTTAGATCTGATAGTGCTTTAAAACAATTAAAATTACAATCAGTTTTAAAAGCAAAAGAATTATATGAGTTATATAAAACTTATGATGTTGAATATTTTAAGGATAAAGTAATGATGATATTAAATGATACATTAACTATATCTGATGTTTTGAATTTATATTATAGTTTTGATTATTTTAAAAAATTAACTATTCAAAAAGTTTATAATATAACTGATTATGATGAAATTATTAAATATAGCGATAATTTTGATTTATTTGCAATGAATCCAACTAATATTATTATTACTGGTGTACCAATTTTTTCTAGTAATAATATTGCTAAAACAATTAGTAATAAATATCGATTAAATAGTATTAATATTAGTGAAGATGATTTAAATGAAGATAATCTTAAAAATTTACTTAATAAGATATTATTAATATTAAGAGTAAATAAAATAGAAAAAAGTGAGACAACAATTGAAAAGATTTGGTTTATTGTGCAAGTTGAAAAAATTGTTGCTAAAGAAATTAAAGAGAATGATTAAACATTCTTTTTTTAATTTTTAGTATTGTAAAAAAATGTCGAATATGGTAAAATTATATATAGTAAGAAAAGAGTCAAAGATAGGGTTGATATAGTATGGTAAATAAAGGTAAAATATTAGAAAAAATTACTAATATTATTTTAAATATTTTGATTTTTATTTTTGGAATAGTATTATTAATTTCTATATATAACAATATCCAAGTTAAATTATTAGGTAATGATTACTCTAGTTTTTTTGGTTACTCTGTATTTGAAGTGCAAACAGGAAGTATGGGTGAAGCAGTTGAACCTGGTGATTGGATAGTTGTTAAGTATTCTAAAAATATAAAATTAGATGATATTATTACATTTAAGCAAGATGGTGAATTTATAACTCATAGAGTTATTGAGGCATACCAAGGTACTTATGTAACTAAAGGTGATGCTAATGATGCTAAGGATGATCCAATTACACAAGAACAAATAGTTGGAAAAGTTGTTAAAGTATTACCTGCTTTTGGTATATTTAAAAAAACAATATTTAATCCTTATGTTTTAGTTGCAATTATTATTACTGTTTATTTAGTAACATTAACAATTAAGAAGAATAAGAAGGAAAAAGATATGAAGAAATTTGATGTATTTATGGCAAATGTAGTTAAAAAAATAAAAATATTTATAAAAAATATTATTAAATTAATTAAAAAGGATAAGAAAAAAATAGTTAATGATGAATATATTAAAGAAAAATCAGAACCAGAAAAAATTCAAAATAATATAAAAGAAGAAGATGAAGAAGTAAAAGTTACTAAGGTTGAAGAAGTAAAAGATGAAAAAATTGATGAAACAATTACTGATTTAAAACCTTTAGAAGCAGAAGATTTAGATAAAACTATGTATTTTAGAATGATTCAAGTTGATAAAGATGAAATCGAAAATGCTTATGCTAAAAAAATTGAAATTGAAGAAGAACAACCAGTCGTTGTAGAAAAAGAAGAAGAACCTAAAGTTGCTGAAGTTGAATTAAAATTAGAAATGTTACAAAATAAAAAGAAAAAATTCAAAAATATAATCGAAAAAATTATGTTTATGAAAGAAGAAGAATTAAAGGAAATTATTGAAGTTTTAAATAATGATGAAACTTTAAAAACTAATGAAGCAACGATTAGAGAAAACTTTATGAGTGTTTATATTGATGGTAAATATTATAATTATTGCGGAGATGTCAATGTTGAATATAATGGCCGTAATATGAATACTAGAATTGAAAATGCATTAAAAGAAGCAGCAGAAAAAATGATTAAAGTATATAAAGGTACTGATAATAAATATAGTGAAAAGGTTAAAAAATACACTAATATATTTACTTTAATTATGCATTTAGAACACACTTATCTAGTTATTGATGATACTAAAATAAAAAAACAAACTTATAAAAATAAGATGGTTAAATTAATTGGAACTGAAGTTGATCCAAAAACAATGAATACTATGATTAGTAGTATATTAAAAATTCAAAAAACTTATAAATCTATTGTTAAGGAAACAATTGAAAAATTAGAAACAAGTTTATTTGAATTAAATTATAATAGTTTATCAATAAAAAATACTTATGCTGTTGAACTAAATCATAATATCAATTTTAGTAAAGTATATAGTGATTATATTGTAGATAAAACATATTATGATGGCATTGTTGCTGAAGATAAAATAGAAGTTTTATTAACATTATTATTGGTACAAGTTGTTAAAGATATGTTGAATGCTGATTTTAATAAAAAATATATATTCTATATACCAGAAAGTTTATATACTAAATCTAATAAATTAGATAAAATATTTAATTTATTTGGTGATGAATATGCTAAAAATAATATTATTGTTTTAGCGCAATATGAAGAATTATCAAAGAATAAAAAGGTTATTAAATCATTAATTAAAGATGGATATAGATTTGCCGTTGATTTAAAAACTTCAGCAGTTAAAGCAAAAGATCAAGGTATTGTTGAAGCAATGGAATACATATTTGTCGATAAAAGAGTAAAAGGGAAAATGTTTGAATCAATTGATGTTTTATCATCAATTAAAGAAGAATTACACAATAAAATTGCTTATGATGATATAGCAAGTAAAATAGGAAGTTATTGGGGAGAGTAGTTTATGAATACATTTTTAAGATTTTTTTACGAATTTATATCTATCTTTTTTGATGGATTGTTTAATGCTTTTAAAGGATTTATTAATGGTATTAAACAGATGTTTAGTTTTGGTGATTACGCTAAAATAATCGAAAGTTATAAAGATAATTTTAATGGTAATGAAAAAATATTTGTTGTTATGTGTGTTGTTTGTTTAATAATAATTGTTTTATTAATAGCATTATTAATCTTCTTATTAGTTAAAAAAATTATAAGAAAATTAAATAATAATTTAAGCAAAGATGAATTATTAACTGAAATTGGTAATTTAAATGATCAAGTTAGAAAGTTAATGAAAGAAAGAGAAGAATTAATGGCTATGAAAGTTTCTCAATTAGGAATTAATCCTGAGGAAGAAACTGAAGAAAATAAAGAAGAAGAAAAACCTGAAGAAGAAGATGCTGCTATTAAAGGAATTAGATTTCCTAAATTGGTGGCTATCGATGAACAATTTGAAGGTTATAAAATTAAAAAATATGAAAACGATACAACTTTAGCACAATTAATTGATGATTTTAGATGTTTTGCAGCTAGTCAATTACATTTATATTATGATTTTTCAATTTTAAGACCTTTCTTTGGTGGGTTAGCTTGTGGCAAGTTAATTATTTTACAAGGTATCTCTGGTACAGGTAAAACTTCCTTAGCATATGCTTGGGGAAAATTTATGGGTATGGATGCTTGTGTATCATCTGTTGAACCATCTTGGAGAGATAAATCAGATTTCTTAGGATATTTCAATGAATTTACTAAAAAGTTCAATGAAACTAAAGCTTTAGGTGAAATATATGCTGCTTCATTTGATGATGATGTTCACACAATTATTCTAGATGAAATGAACTTAGCTCGTGTTGAATATTATTTTGCAGATTTATTATCAATTCTTGAAATGCCTAGTCGTGATGAATGGTTAGTAGATTTAGTTCCTAGTGCTTGGCCAGATGATCCTAAAAAATTAATTAAAGGAAAAATTAAATTACCAGGAAATCTTTGGTATATTGGTACTATTAATAATGATGACTCAACATTTATGGTTACTGATAAAGTATATGATAGGGCTATGCCTATCGATATTAATACTAAAGTAGATCCATTTAAATGTCGTGAACAGGATGTAGTAAAAATTAATTCAAGTTATTTAGACAGTTTGTTTGCTGATGCAGTTGAAAAATATCCATTATCTGATAAAGGATTAAATTATGTTGGAGAAATAGATGATTACGTTATTGAACATTTTAGAATTGCTTTTGGTAATCGTATTATGAAACAATTAGGGGTATTCACTCCTGTTTATGTAGCTTGTGGTGGTAAAGAAATAGAAGCAATTGATTACTTTATTGCTAAAAAAATATTAAGAAAATTTGATCAATTAAGTGTTGCATTATTAAGAGATGAAATTGATCCATTTATTTCTTATTTGAATAAAAAATTTGGTAAAGATGTAATGAAAGAATGTATTGCATATTTACAAAATCTTAAGAAAAGCATATAGTTAGGGGTTGATATTATATGGACAATTTTAAATGTGAAGTTGAAAAAGATGTAAAAGATAGAACTGATATATTTTTAAAAAAATTAGGTTCTGAAATGTTTTTTAAATCTGATTATGAAGGTAATTTAGTATCTTTTGATTGGGTTGATGTAATAGAAGATGCTTGTCCATATATTGATATTATTGTAAGACAACCTAAAATCGCTCTTATTAGAGAAGAAAATACTGTTAAAATTGAAAAGTCTAAAAAAATTACTGTAGCAAGTATCAAGGATTTGAGTAAACATACTGAATATATTAATAAAGTTGATAAGAAAACTAAAAGTGTTGAACCTAAAAAAATATTGGATGTTAGAAATGAAGAAACCTATAATATATATGAAAATAGGTTTCTCTATACTCTAATAGATTCTTTATTAAAATTTGTTTTAGAAAAAGAAGAATTACTTAATAATTTTGAATTAAGTGATGATAAAGTATTAGAGTATTCTGCTAAAACAGTAACTGATTTTGAAAAAATAGATGTTGAATTAAAAGTTACATCAGAAACTTTACCAACTGCAAAAGTTGACAAAAAAATTAAAGATGAAATTAAAAAAATCAAAGCTAGAATTAAAAGAATTAAAGAATATATTTCTAGTTGGCAAAGAAGTGAAATGTATAAGGCTTTAGATAAAGCACATGTGTCATTCATAAAGCCACCAATTAAGAAAACTAATATCATTTTAAAGAATCCTAACTTTAGAATTGCTGTTAAATTATGGGAATACTTATTAAAATTTGAAGATGATGAAGATAAAAAAGAAAATGATACTGATAATGGTAATGATGTATTAAAAGGATTTTTGGATCATTCATTCTTAATAGATTATTTAGTTTTAGATTCTTTAGTTCCTTCTAAAAGAGAACAAAAGAAAAAAATGGCTAAAAATGCAGTTTTATTGTTAAGGGAAGAAATAAGAAGAATAGTTGATTTATTATTAAGTGCAGGTATTGAAATAACTGATGAAGAATTATTAAATATGATAGCTAAAGAAATAAAAAAAGATAAGAGTGAAAGATTGGTTGGTATGGATGATGTTAAGAAAAAATTTAAAAATGCAATGGAAGAATACTTAGAAAGGGCACAAGAATACTTGTAGTGGTTAGTATGAATAATAAAGCTTTTAAAATAATTAAAACAATTTTAAATATATTTGTTGCAATATTTATTATTTTATTTTTGTTAGTAGTTGCTTTACAAAGATTTAGTAATAATAAAATATCATTTTTAAGTTTTAGAATGTTTACTGTTGTTTCTGGAAGTATGGATCCAAAATATAAAATAGGTGACGTTTTAATTGCTAAAGAGATTGAACCATCTAAAATTGAAATTGGAGATTCTATTTCTTATTTAGGTAAGCAAGGTACTTTAGCTGGGAAAGTTGTAACTCATGAAGTTATTAATATCGAACAAGATGAGGATGGAAAATATATTTTTCATACACAAGGTATCGCCAATGATGCACCAGATCCAATAGTTTATGAAAATCAAGTGTATGGCAAAATTATATATAAATGCATAATATTATCATTTATATATAAAATAGTTGCTACAAAATTTGGAATGTTTTTCCTAATATTTATACCACTTTTATATATTATTGGTTCTGAAATACTTATGACTATGTTAGAAAAAGAAGAAAAAAGAAGAAAAAAAGCGTAAAAGAAAAGGAGTTGTAACAGTGGAAAGAAAACATAAATTATTTTTGAAATTAAATTTGATGTCGCTATTTTTTGTTGCAATTTCTTTTGTTTCTATTACTTTAGCTTGGTTTGCTTATAGTGGTTTATCAAGCGCTACTGTTGATGTCGATATCAAAGCTTGGAACATTGAATTTAAAAATGGTGAACAAGTTGTTTCAAATGAAATTGTTATCTCATTATCAGATATTCATCCTGGTATGGATAATGAATTTAAAGATGTTGATATATCTAATTTAGGAGATTCTGATGCTCAAATTAGTTATAATATTAAATCAGTTAGAGTTTTAAATGAAGTTTTAAATAATAATTCTAATGAGAAATTAATAGATAAATTATCTCATGATTATCCATTTCATATTAATATGAGTTTGGATAAAGATTACGCTTTAGCCCATGGTGATAGTGGTAAGTTTAATGTTTCTATATCATGGCCACTTGATTCTAATAATGATGAATTAGATAGTGAATGGGGAAATAAAGCATATCAATTTTATATGGAAGAACAACAAAAAAAACAATCTAATCCTGATTATGAAATAAGATCTTCTTTAGAAGTTGTTATCGAAATAAAAGCAGAACAAATGATGATTACTAATGAAACATCAGACACTAATTATAATTTAGGTGATGTTGTTTTGTATGATGTTATTAATAATAAAGTTTGTGATCAAGTAAGTGCTTTTTGTTTAAAAACTTATGTAATTGATTCAAGAAATAAAGTAGGTGATACTACAGTTAAGTTATTACCTGATTTAAATAGTGGCTTTGATGTAAGTACATATGAAAATTATACTACTACTATGAATCAAATAACTAAAAATTGGAAAGTTACTTCAAAACCATTAGAAATGAGTGATATATTATCTGTTATTTCTAAAGATGTTAATAATTCTGTTTTAGTAAGAAATAATTTATCAGATGTTATAATTGGAAATTTAAATTATCAAGATAGATTAAATAATGAATTAAATTATGCAATCACAAATGATGGATATTATAAATTTAATAATTCTAATTTTAGTTATTTAGTTTCTAATAGTTGTTATTGGATTAATAATGAATATAATGATGGTGCATTTCAATATCTAAAAATTGACGATAATACTTCAAAATATTATAAAGGTTTAAAAACTGATAGTTGTAAAGTTGTGCCTGTTATTATTGTATCTAAATCTAATTTATTAGTTTAAAGATGTAATTTTTTATCAAATATTTTTATTGAAAATAAAATTAATGATAAATGATTAATTGAAGGGTGGATGAAAATCTACTCTTTTTGATACTTATGAATATATTATGCATAAAACAATTTTATTTGATTATATAAAGAAAATAATATTGAATAATTACAAAAAAAGTGTAAAATATTATATGGAATAAAAAAAAGTTTATAATAAAAGGAGGAATAATAATGAAATATATAATTATTTGTTTAATTTTATTATTAGTTGGCTGTGATAAACAAAATATTTCACCAGAACAAGCTTATAAGATGATGGGAAACGAAGATGTTGTTATAATAGATGTTAGAGAATATTTTGAATATAACAGTGGACACTTAGAAAATGCAATTAATATTCCTTTAGAAGATTTAGAAGAAAAATTAAATGAAATAGATAAAAATAAAAAAATAATTGTTTATTGTTTATCTGGTAATCGTGCTCAAATTGCTTTAGAAATTTTAGCTGAAAATGGGTATGATAATATATATACTTTTGGCGAAATAAAAGATTGGAATTATGAATTATATGAGTAGTTAAGTAAATATTCATAAAGTAAAAATATTATAAATAAAACATATACTTAAATGGGTGAGTATATGTTTTTTAAAAATATTCATATAAGAATTAAAATAGTTATGTTAGTTATATTTTTATTTTTTATTTTGATAATTGGTAAAGTTTTTTATATTCAAGTATTTTCTTATGAAAAATTAAATAATTATGCTACTAGTTTATGGAGTAGAAATTTACCAATTGAAGCTAATAGGGGAAAAATATACGATCGAAACGGTGTTGTATTAGCTGATAATATAACAACAACTTCTTTAGTTTTAATACCTAATCAAATTGAAGATAAAGAAAAAACTGCTGAATTAATCGCACCTATTTTAGGTGTTACTTATGAAGAAATGTATGATCATGTTTCAGTAAAATCTTCTATTGAAAGAGTTCATCCTGAAGGTAGAAGATTAGATTATGAAACAGCAGATAAAATAAATGATCTTGATTTACCAGGAGTATATTTATTAAAAGAAAGTAAACGATATTATCCATATGGTAGTATGCTTGCTCATACTTTAGGTTTTGTAGGTATCGATAATCAAGGATTATCTGGTTTAGAACTTATGTATGATGATTATTTAACAGGAAGTTATGGAGCTATTAAATTTTTTAGTGATGCTAAAGGGAATAAATTAGAATTGTCCGAAATATATGAACAACCACAAGATGGTATAGATGTTTATTTAACAGTTGATTATAATATTCAATCTGCTTTGGAAAGAGAACTAGATAATGCAGTTAGTAAATATAATCCTGATCAAGCGTTAGGTATTGTTATGAATCCTAAAACTGGAGAAGTATTAGCAATGGCTTCACGTCCTACATTTGAACCTAGTAACTATGAGAATTATTCAACTGAAATTATTAATCGTAATTTACCTATATGGATGACATATGAACCAGGTTCTACTTTCAAAATAATTACTCTAGCAACAGCTTTAGAAGAAAATATTGTCAATTTAGAAGAAGAACATTTTTTTGATAGTGGTGCTGTTAAAGTAGGTGGGGCTACTATTCATTGTTAGAAACATGGCGGTCATGGAGATCAAACATTCTTACAGGTTGTTGAAAACTCTTGCAATCTTGGTGGTTACACAGGAACATATTTGTGTTTGTTGAAAAACTTACAAATAATATAAATTAATCTACCAAACTAGAGGTTTGTTCTACATATAATTTAATATACAATGGAGTACAATATTCAAATAATGAAGTGATTGATATGTTTGATGTTAATGTTATTTCTAGTATTGATAAAGAAGAATCAGAAAGAAAAACTAAATTACTAAATGTAGATACAAGTTGTTATGAAGATATAATTTATAATAAAAAAGATATTGCCATTGAATTGTTTGATGAGTTTGATAAGCAAATTTTAAGTATTAGTGACAATATTAAAAGAAACTATTTAATAAAAAATGTTGTTTATAGATTTGGTAAAAAGATAATCGAAATACAAGTAGATCAATCAGATATTTTAATCTCATTACATAAGAATATAAAGCAATTTGATTATGATGATAAACTCTTAATAAGAAAAGGCTATGAAAAATCTAGTTTTTGTTATTATTTTAAAGTAGATAAATTAGAAAATTTAAATTATGTAATTGAGTTAATTAGAAATTATTATTCATATATATCAGAATCTAATATTGATTCAATAGATAACTTATTTAATACTTTATCATTTAAAATTAATTCTATTAATTCTAATGTTACTTTCCATACTACAAATAAAGGATTAGTATTTAGAAATAAAAGAAACTTTACTATTTTATCTAAAAGGAAATATGGTATTTATGTTAGATTATTAGATGTTGAAGATAACAATAATATTCTTAATATAGTAAGTAGAACTAATTATGAGCCTTTATGTAGATATTTTAAAGTGTTAAAAGAAGAAGATATAGATATTATAATGCCATATATTATAATGAGTTATGAAATATCAAAATATAAATCTATTGATTTATATTATTTAGAAAAAAAATAAGTTAACGTATTTATATAAATGAATGATGTATGTTATAATATATGTTAATAGGTGATATTTATGAATAATTTTAATTTAAATTTGTTTAAATATTTTTATTATGTAGTTTATTATAATGGCTTTACAAATGCATCAAAAAATTTAAATATTGCTCAATCATCCTTAAGTTACAATATTAAACAATTAGAACTGCAATTAGATAAAGTATTAATTATTAGAGATAATAAAAATTTTGAATTAACTGAAGATGGATATAACTTATATGAAAATCTAAAATCAGCTTTTAGTATTTTAAATCAAAATTTAGAACAATTTGATAATCCAAATACTATGGAAATAACTATTGGAATTAGACATTACCTATCTGATTTTATATTTAAAGATGCTATAGTTGAATTTATGAATATGTATCCAAATATTCATATTAATATGAAACTTTATTCAAAATTAGATGTAAAAAAATATGAGGATGAATATGATATTGTTATTGACTACGAAGATTATACAAATTTAATAAATGCTGATAATAAAGAGTTATTATGTACATTAAGTAATGTTTTTGTTTCAGGTAAAGAGTTATCCAAAAATTATGAATTTGTTGTATCTATTAAAGAACTTGGAAATACAAAACTAATATCAATGTGTCCAAATAAGAAAAATGGTAAATTCCAAAAAATGTGTTTTGAAAATGGAATATTATTTGAAAATGTTATTTCAATTAATGATAGTATATTATCTAAAGAATTAGTAAAAAACAATTTAGGATTATGTTTTGGAAATAAAGAGTTTTTTAAAGAAGAAATTGCAAGTGGTGAAATAAAAGAAATAAAAGTAACAGAAGAATTATTTAATGATAATATATATATTGTTCACAAAAAATCAAAAAATTCTAAAAATATCTCTAGATTTATAAACATATTAAAAAAACAATATAAGGAGGAATTATAATGAGTAGATGGGATTTATATGATGATAAATTTAATAATACTGGAATCGTTATAAATGATACTGATGAAATACCAGATGGTAAGTATCATTACTCTATAAATACATGGATTTTAAATTCAAAAAATCAATTACTATTAATACGAAATACTTTAAATTATAATATACATTATCCTGGTTTTTGGAATAGTATTAATGGCAATGTTTTAAGTGGTGAAAGTCCAACTGATACATGTATTAGGGCAATTGCTGCTAAAATTGGAATAAAAATTTCAAATTTTGATATTAAAAAAATAGATACAAAATTACGTGATCCTTATCATTATATTTATGAAACTTATATTGTTAATAAAGATATTGATTTAAATGATATATGTTTTGTAGACAATACCGCTGTTCAAGCAAAATGGATTGATTTGAAAGAGTTGTATAATATGATTGAAAATGGTGAAATAGCATGGGTTTTAATTCCAAGAATAGAAGAGTATGTAATACCTTTAATGAAAGAGACTAATTGATTTAATTAGTCTTTTATTATTAGTTTTTTATATATAGTTTATCGAATTTTTGAATGATTAAAATGAACTTTATTATTATATAATATTTGTAGTTTGAGGTGATTATATGCAAAGTATACCTGATTCATTAAAACGAGTTATAGAAAAAAATCCAATTTTAGAACATCCTGTTAGAGGGTTACCCAATTTAGGAGAAAACTTAGTTGATGGTCACTTTTCTAAAGAAGTTAGTAAAATTTATGATGCTTTTGGATTATATGGAAATGATTTATATGCACTTGAAAATGAAAGAATAAAAAACATATCTTCTAGATCACTTGGTGGTGGTAGTCCAATGAGAACACCTGCATTTCCTTTATGTAAAGAAGAACTAATTAAGATAATTGATAGCGATGAACTATCAGATTATCCTATGGCAGCCGGTGACGAAGAATCAAGAATAACAATTTTAGAGTATTTAAAACAAGAAGGATTTAAGAGTAATAGTGAATTATCAAAAGATAATATTATCTTTACGGTTTCCTCTACACATGCATTTAATATTATTTCAAGCATTATTGCTAGGCCTCATGATGTAATATTGATGACTGGCCCTAATTATGGCTTATTTACTTTTGTTCCTGAACGTATTTCTGGAGCAACTGTTGAGATATTACCGTTATCTGAAGAAGATAATTGGTATGTTAATCCACAAAAACTATCTAAAAGAATAGATGAAATTAATTTAAATTTAAAAGATAAATACGGTGAATCTTTAGGGTATACACCAAAAGTTGTTGCATTTTTAAATGAAAACCCACATAATCCTTTAGGAAAAGTGATGAATGAAAATAATAAAGAAATACTTGAGGGTATTGGAAATGTGTGTTTATCAAAAGGTGTATTTGTTATAGATGACTTAATATATAGAGATTTAACTTATGATAGAGACAATTTAGCAAAGCCAATGGCATCTTATGAAAAATTTTTTGACAATACAATAACAATAACTGGTTTATCAAAATCTTATGGTTTAGCGTCAATTAGATCTGGTATGATAGTTGCAAATGAAATAATAATTAGGGCAATACGAAATAGGATTTTTCAGACAATGGATTCTTCA
The DNA here is from genome assembly GCA_946488855.1 of uncultured Mycoplasmatota bacterium. Lineage (GTDB taxonomy): Bacteria > Bacillota_I > Bacilli_A > RF39 > UBA660 > Faecisoma. The sequence continues at coordinate 24,369 of CAMLWC010000002.1, read as the reverse complement.
CCAGTATTACAAGGTAGAGCATTAGCTGGTGCATTTAATGTATCTGAAAGACGAAAAAAAGAATATGATAACTATTTTAATCCAATTATTGCTGAATATAAATATCGTTTAGAATTATTGAAAGCATTAATTAATGGTATAGATTTTATTGAAGATAGTAACGTAAAAGTACAAATTGAGAGTGATATAAGAAATTATGGTTTTGGTTATAACATAAGTCAAATTTTAGATGGAATACAAAATGTTGACTTTGTAAATGGAACATTACCAGATTCAGGCTTTTTTGAAATGTTAGATTTTACCCAATTAAAAAATAAAGTTGCAGAAAATGGAAGAATAATTAGTGATGAGAAAGAATTGCTTAAATATATGTATGAACAAGAAAAAATTAAACTTATTTTAGGACAATCAATATCATGGCCAAATGAGGAACAACTTATAGGAAGAGTTACTACAGCATTACCAAGGGAAGATTTAGTAGAACACTTTAGTGCGATGAATAAATGTTTAAGAAAGTTGAGATAAGTATGAAAAAAGTAGCAATAGTATCTTGTGATAAATGGATTAATAAAATAGATGAAGATATGTTTTTAAAAAATGCATTAAGTGATTTGGGTATAGAAACTAAAATTATTTCTTGGCAACAACCAGTTGATGGCAATTATGATGCACTCATATTAAGATCAGTATGGGGATATCAAAACGATTTTGAAAAATTTAAAAATTGGTTATTATATATAAAAAATAACAATATTCTTTTATTAAATAATCCTGATATGATTTTAAAGAATATTATGAAAAATATTCAATTTGAAATATTGAAAAAGAATAATATAAACTTTATAAATACAATGTTTTTAAATCTATCTAACTTAAAAAAAATAGATTTATTTGATAATAAACCTTATGTAATAAAACCAACAATATCAGGAAGTGGTGAAAATACTTATCTTGTAGATGAATTTAATAGTAATAATACACCAAATACGTTAAAAAAATCAGATATTTTAAAAACATATAAAGCTATATTAGAAAAAAATAAAGATTGTATGTTAATGGTTCAACCATTTATATCTAATATAAATGATGGTGAATATTCATGTATCTTTATAGGTGGTGTATTAACTCATACTATGCTTAGATTTCCAAATGTATTTCATGAAAAGAAAAAAACTTATTTAGTTAAAAAAGTTCCAGAAAGTATAATTCAACTAGCTAAAAAGGTAGAGAAAATACCAGAGTTTAATAATTATTTATACATGAGAGTAGATATGGTGTTGGTTGATAATAAACCTATGATAATGGAAGTTGAATTATCAGAGCCAGATCTTTTAATAAAGTATATTGATGATGAAGATATTAAGGCTAATGCTATAAGAACATTTGCCAAAACAATTGAAAGGAGAATTAGATAAATATGGCGGATAAAAAAATGCTGTTATGTTTTGAAGAGTACGATTCTGATCTTTCATATGCATTACGTAAAAGGGATGATATTAACACGCTTTTTTTTAGAAATGTTAAGAGTTTTAGATATTTCAGTAAGGAGTATATGGATAAATATAGAGATTTTTATGCATTTCCTTATTCATATACCGATTTTGATATTCATATATTCCGTGATAATTGGTTACAGCATAAAGGATATAAAATTGATTATTTCTTAAATAATTCAGAATTTTATATGGAATTTGCTAATAAGGTTGCTAGAAGTATTGGACTTGATGCATTAAGTGAAGATCAAGTTAGTTGGGTAAGAGATAAAGTTGCTATGAAAGATAAATTTAATCAAATTGGTTTGAAAACAGTTGATTATCAAGTTGTTACTTCTAAAAAGGATATTTTACAATTTATGAGAAAACATGTTGGTGAGCCAATTATATTTAAACCAAGAGATTTAATGAATAGTAAAAATGTTTATAAAATAGAGTCATTAGATGAATTAGAACAGATAAATATTGATTTAACAACTGAAAAATATATGGTTGAATCATATTGCTCTGATCAAGAATGGTCAATAGAAAGTTTAGTTCAAGATGGTGTTGTTTTAGATTCATATGTTACATATATTCCAAATAGAACTTTGTGGGCGGCTATGGATAATAAATTAAATTGTCATATGACGGTTCCAAAAGTTCCTGAGTATTTCAAATTTGTTCCTAAAGAATTAATTCAAAAAATAGTTGATGGTATGAATTTGAAAAATGGAGCAATGACAATAGAGGTCTTTATTGATAGAGATGGTAACGTAATGCCAAGTGAATTAGGTTGGAGATTACCTGGTTGTCAAGCAACTAAGAATCATAGTTTATCATATGGATTTGATATGATTAATGCATTAATAGATATATCAATTCATAAAAAGGTTAATTTAAAATATAGAGATGACATTATTAGTGTAGGTGATTTATATTTACCTAATAAGTCAGGTTTAATAGAAAAAGTTACATCATTAGAAGAACTTCTTAAAATGGATGGTGTAATTGATGGAGAGATGTTTGTTAAACCTGGAGAATATTGTGAAAAAAGACGGGTTGGAAATGATGCATCTGGTTGGGTTCAAATTTCTGGTGTAGATGAATTTGATACATTAAGAAAGATGCAAGCAGTTTATGATGCTTTTGAAATAGTATCATCAGATGATATAGGAGAAAGAAAATATGTTAAAAAAATTTAGTAAATATTTATTAATAATTATATCTGTCATATTAATAACAACTGGTTGTTCAAAAAAACTAAATATTATCGAAACTAAAGATGATTTAAATAATAAAAATATTGGCGTTTATACAGGTTCTGAATATGACACTATAGCACAAGATAATATAGAAAATCCTAAAATCTTATATTATAACAGTTATAGTGATCAAATATCTGCTTTAAAATCTGGTAAGATAGATGGTTTCTTAACAGATGAGCCTTTAGCTAAAGAAATAATAAAAGAAAATAAAGATTTAAGAATATTAAAAGAGAAATTAACAGAGGATAGTTATGCATTTGCTATTAATCCATCGAAAAGTAATTTACAGGATGAGATTAATAAAGAATTAGTTAAGATGAATAAAAATGGTAAATTAAAAATATTTGAGGATAAATGGATGGGTAATGATGAAAGCAAGAAAGAATTAGAAGTTTACCATTATGATGATTCAAAAGGCGTGGTTAAATTCGCTACAGTATCTGGTTCAGCACCATTTGCTTATATGAAAAACAATAAAATAGTAGGATATGATATTGATGTAATTAGTTATATTTGTAAAGAATTAGGTTATAAATTGGAAGTTATAGAAATGTCATTTGATGGAATAATACCAGCATTAAAATCAGGGAAGGTAGATATAGCTGGATGTTCGATTATAGTTACTGAAGAAAGAAAAAAATCTGTTTTATTTTCAGAACCGGATTATACTGGTGGAATTGTAGTAGTTGTTAGAGGAAAAAATGAAAAACAAAACTAAATTTATAAAGTACTTCATTATATTACTTCTTATACTAATAGTTACAGTTATTAGTATAGATGTAATTATCGATTTTTTTAAAGATATTAGTGATAGTTTTAATCGAACAGTAATTGTTGAAAAAAGATATATTTTATTTTTTAAAGGATTAAAATCAACTCTATTAATTTCATTCTTATCAATTGTATTTGGCACACTATTAGGATTTATTTTGTTCTTATTACAGAAATCAAAGATAAAGGTTTTAAATATATTGTCATATATAATAGTACGATTTTTACAGGGGGTTCCAGTAACAGTATTATTATTAACATTCTATTTTGGGATTTTTGGAGATATAAGTATAGAACCTATTTTAGTTGCAATAATAGCATTCTCAATATATTTTTCTGCATATGTTTCTGAGATTGTTAAAGGAGCTTTTTTATCAATTAATAGAACACAAATTGATTCTGCTTATGCTTTAGGTTTTACTAAACTTCAAACAGTTAGATATATAATTATTCCTCAAGTGCTTTCGTATGTAATACCAGTTTATAAAAATGAAAGTGTTTCATTAATAAAATCAACTTCTATAGCCGGCTATATATCTGTAATAGAATTAACTAAAGCAACTGATATCATAAGAAATAGGACTTATGAAGCATTCTTTCCATTAATCTTTACAGCACTTATATATTTTATAATTTGTTATGCATTTTGTAAACTATTGGATTTAGTGTATAAGAAAATTAATCCGAGGGTGGTGAAGAAATCGTGAAAAAAGATTTCATATTAGAATTTGAAAATGTATCTAAATATTTTGGAGATGAACTGGTATTTAATAATGTTAATTTAAAGATAAAAACTGGAGAAGTGATTTCTATAATAGGAAAAAGTGGAAGTGGAAAGAGTACTTTATTAAAGTGTATAAATCGTTTAGAAAATATTAATGATGGTAAGATAAAGTTTAAAGGAATGGATATATCTGAAATATCTCTTGTGGAATTAAGACAAAAAATTGGTATAGTATTTCAAGATTATAATTTATTTGAACACTTAACTGTATTAGATAATCTTATAATAGGTTTAATTAAAATAAAGGGTTATTCTAAAAAAGATAGTGTTCATAAAGCTTTAAATATTTTAAAAAAAGTAGATTTGGATGATAAAAAAGATAAATATCCAGATGAATTATCTGGAGGGCAAAAGCAAAGAGTTGCTATTGCTAGAACTTTATTAATGGAACCAGATATTATCCTATTAGATGAACCTACAAGTGCTTTAGATAAAGAAATGAAAGATAATGTACTGGAATTAATTAATGAACTTGTTGATGAAGATATGACTTTAATTGTAGTATCACACGAAGATGAGTTTATTGATAAAGTGTCAGATAGAATATTTAGTTTTAATAAGCATACTTTATTTGAGAAAAAACATGGATAGTATTAATAGTTATAAGATTATAAAAAAATTTCCATTAGGTGGTTCATCTGTTCAAAAATATATTGTTGAAAGAGATAATAAGATATTTATGCTAAGATTATATGATATAAGATTTATGGATAGTAGATATAGAGCTTTTAATAATATTAGGATTTTACATGATAAGGGAATAGCAGTTCCTGAAATATATGATTTTGGTTAATTTTCTGATAATAAACATGGTTATGCTGTTGTAGATTGGATTGATGGAGTTTCTTTAGATAATTTATTAATTGATGATAGTTTAATTATTAAATATGGAAAAATAGTTGCAGAAGAACTATTAAAAATGCATAATATAGATACAAATGCAAAAACAGATATATATGATAAGTTTATAAAGTCATTTAATAAAAAAATAAATAAATTAAAAAATCTTGGTATAGATTATACATCTTCTGTTTTAGAATCATTTGTTTTAGATAATATTAAGTATTTAAAAGAATTAGATATAAGTATTATACATGGCGATTTTCATCCTGGAAATATAATAGTTAATGATGATAGAATTTGTTTTATAGATTTAGATGTATGTAAGAACGATTTTGCCTGGATAGATTTATCAACAAATGCTTGTAATTTAGATTATCCTAAATTTTACACAATTTTAATAAATGAATATTTTAATAATAGTATCCCAGATAATTTTTGGATAATATATAATTTATATGGTTCATTATATTGTTTGGATTATATACTTTATTGTAATAGAATGGGTAATAAAACATTGGAAGATGGTGTTACAGTTGTTAATAAATTTTTAGATTATTCAGATGAATTTAGTTCGTTGAAACCCAGGTGGTTTGATAATAGTAAGATTTTAAGAAAGGAAAAATAGATATGAGAGAGTTGAAAAAATATGAAGGAAATAGAGTTATATTAATGGCTTGTTCAAAATGTAATGTTGCTTGCAATCATTGTTACATAGGATATACTGGAAATAGAACTCCAGAAGAACTAAAAAAATTAGCAGAATATTATAAAAATAGATATAAATTAGTAAGAATAGATGGTGCCGAACCACTTGTTGACTTGGGATATTTACCTTCTTACAAAATAATTGGACAAGATTGGATTATGACAAATGGACTTAGGATATTTCAAGAACCAGAGATAATAGATTTATTATTAGAAAATGGAATAAGGAATGTATTTATGTCTTATCATTTTGAAATACAAGATAGCTTAAATGGTATTACCAACGAGATGTTAAATACAGTTATTAAAATGCTAAGAGAAAAAGGACTTAGAGTTGTTCTAATGACAACAATAACAAATAAAAATGCAAAAGATACTTTGCAAATATGTGATAACGCATATCAACTAGGTGCATCTGGAATTGAATTTAATAAAATATTTATTCAAGGAAGAGCTAAAAATTTATCTAATATAGGATTAGTAAGGGAAGATTATGATAGTTTCTTTACACAATTAAAGCAAGCCAGAGATAAATATGATATAAATGATTTTGATGTAAGAAGAAGTGGAACTTTTGGTTGTGATACTGTCAATAAACCAAATAATTTCAGATGTAGTGCTGGTGTAAAAAAAGTTTGTATTACACCTGATGATAAAATTTATGGATGTACATGTATTTGTAAACCTGGTTATGAAGTTGGAGAAATAATTGATGGTGAAATATATATATTCTGATTTTGAAAATGATCGCACATGGTGTTTAGGCGATAAAATGGGTGAATTAGGCATCGAAAATATTCAGGATCTTAATAATCCAAAAATAAAAAGTTTAGTTAGAAAGATTTAATATGAATAAGAATGAATTAAATAATATACTAAAAAAGTACTATTCTTTTAGCGATGTAGCTATGAGTAAATTGAATATAGATGATAAGCAACATTTTGATTTAGTGATTGTTTCACCAACTTGGAAACCACATTTTGTATTTAATGAAGAATATAGTGTTGAAAATTTGAAAATAGGAAGCACTTCTACATTTATTTTGTATTATAATAATAAAAAAATATTATTTATTAAGACTGGCAAAGGAGCACCAAATATGTTTGATAATTTACTACTATTGCGAAATATTGATGCACCATATATATTTTTAGGTTCTGCTGGTTCTTTGGATAAAAATGTTCATGAAGGAGACATTTTTATGCCATGTTATTCCATTTCAGGTGATGGGGCATCATTATATTTTGAAAAGAAAATAGAAACTGCCAATTTTTTTAATAAAATGTTTTTTAGCACTGAAATTAAACAACATATCGAGAGAGTTTTAAAAAATAGTAATTTTTCGTATAAAAATGGTGGAGTTTATTCGACAGATACATTAATAGGCGAATATTATCATATGCAAGAAATAATGAAACTTGGTGCGTCTTGCATTGAACAAGAAACTGCTTCATTTGGTAAATGTATGAAAATTATGGGAAAAGAAGGGTTTCCAATTTTAGTAATATCTGATTCATTGATCACTGGTACAAATTATTATGAGCCAATCGAGAATAAGCAAGAATATCTTTCAACTAGAACAAAAAAACTTCAAAAGATAATTAGTAAATTTTAGGGTGGAATTATGAAATATATAATAATGTCAGATGGCAAAGGAACAAGATGGAATAATTATCTTGGAATTACGAAACAAGAAGTTATTATTAACAATGAAAGATTAATTGATAGAACTATTAGAATGATTTTAGAAAGGTCAACTGATGATATATATATATTATCAAGTAATCAAAATCATGAAAGTAAATATGCAAAGAGAATAGTTTCAAAATATGATGATTATTTTCATAAAAAGTATGCTTACGATTATCTTGATGATCCAACAACTTATTTATATGGAGATACATATTATGATGAAAAAACAATGGATATAATTATAAAGGATATATGTGAAAACATAAGCTTTTATGGTAATGAACGTGCTATTGTTGCTGTGAAAGTAAATAATTATAAGTTGTTAAAGAGTGTAATAGATAATTCAGATAATAGTCTTCATTCTCTTTATCATTTATTTGATAATTTTGAAGAGTACAGAACTTTTGTTAATGTTGGGGATGGATTTGTCAATATAAATACTCCAAATGATTATATTAATTTAATTAAAGATGATAAAAGATTAGTATTAAGGAGGTAATTATATGCCTAATGAAATAGTAATACAAATAATAGAAAAAAATATAAATGAAAAAATAACAAGTATAAAGCAAATAACCTCTGGTTATAGCAGAATGATTTATCAGATAAATGATAAATATATTTTGAAAATTGTCACTAATCCTATTAAAGATAATAGTACAATTAAAGAAGTGGAATTTTTATTAAATAATGATACTTTAGAATTTATTCCAAAGGTGATATTTAGTGATTTTACGAAAAAGTCTTTTCCATATGTGTATTATTTAGAGAGAAAAATTAATGGAGAATCATTATTATTAAAATGGCCATTATTAAAAGAAAGTGAAAAACAACAGATATTAGTTCAATTATTGGAAAAGTTAGATAAAATACATTCTCTTGATTATAATTCACATTTTGATGATAATTGCTTAGATTTGCTGTTAAAAGAATATGATAATTACTTAAATAAAATTATAGATTCTAATATTTTAAATAAGGAAAAAATACATTATTTATATGAATTAAAGAATATAATTCCAAATTTATTAGAAGGCGCAAAAACTGGATTAATTCATGGGGATTTGCATTTTAATAATATTTTAGTTAATGATGATAATAAAATATCAATAATTGATTTTGAAAAAATAAAACGTTCATTTGTTGAGAGGGAATTAGATCCTATAAACCGTATGTCAAGAAATCCTAATTCCTTTAACACTAATTCAAAAATAATATTAACTGCTTATGATTTTCGAAACATTATGAATTTTATAAAAAATAATTTTGAAGTGATAAATGGTGATAAATTTGATGACAGATTATTACTTTTTGATTGTTTAAACTCATTAATGTGGCTAGAAAAGTATCCTAAATATGAGTTATATAATGATATTTTGTTTAACAAAAGTAAAAAATTATTGAGATAATGTGATATAATATAAATTGATTAAAGAATGGAGTGTAGTTGTATGAAAGAAATATTATATAATTATGATAATTTAAAATTAGAAGATATTGATGAGGTTGTTACTAGAACAAAAGGTTTGATTATCAATAGCAATAATGAAATAACTTTAGGCTATTCTCATAAAACTTACCAATTTCCAGGTGGTCATTTAGAGGATGGTGAAAGTTTAGAAGAATGTTTATTAAGAGAAATATCAGAAGAAACTGGAATAGAAATAAAAGATGCTAAATTAAAACCATTTGAAAAAATTACTTATTATAGTAAAAATTATCATGGATCTGGTAAGAATAGAAAAAATGATATTTATTATTATATTATAAATACTGATGCTAAATTTGATATGAACAATTCAAAATTAGATGATTGGGAAAAAGATGGTAATTTTACTGTTAAAACTTTCCCAATTGAAAACGTTGAACAAGTATTAATTGATAGTATACCTGATAATCCAATAAACAAGGTAATTGTTGAAGAAATGCTAGACATTTTTAAAGAATATAACAAAATAATTAATATGGATAAAGATTAATATGAAATATTTAATTGCAATTGATAGTGATGGTACATTAAGACATTCTGATGGTAATATCTCTGATAAAACAAAAAAAATTATAAAAAAGGTTGTAGAATGTGGAAATACTGTTGTTATTTGCACTGCAAGACCAAGATATTATACATTAAAGGTTTCAAATGAAGTAGGTTTAAATGAATATTTAATATCATCTAATGGTACAGAAATCTATGATAATATTAATAAAAAAAATATTTATTCTACATATTTACCAGAAGAGGAATGTAAAATAATATATCAAGAAACAAAGAAGCTTGGGCTTAGAGTTATGTTCGTATCAGAAAATACTGAATATGTAACAATGTTTACCAGAAATGATTCACAGATTTTATTAGATGATAATAATCTCGATATATTATTAAAAAAAGAGATAAAACAAATTATGATTATTAGTAAAGAAAAAGAATTAGTTAAAAAATATAAATCATCAATTGAACAAAAATCTAATTTATGTGTTGTTGATTCATCAAGAGAGGATAAAGAAGAATTATGGTTTAGTGTGATTAGTTCTAATTCATCAAAAGGTAATTCTTTAAAAGTATTAGCAGAGTACTTAAATATTCCTATAAAGAATACTATAGCAATTGGCAATGATAATAATGATATATCAATGATTGATATTGCTGGTATTGGAGTAGCTGTTGAAAATTCAACTGACCAATTAAAAAAGCATGCTGACTATATTACTAAAAGTAATGATGAAGATGGTGTTGCTGATTATTTAATTGCATTTTTGAATAATACTAATAATAATTATTGAACAAGAAGAATTCTTGTTTTTTTCATATTTACTAATAATTTTAATAAAATTAAAATGGAGGTATATATGAAAAAAATATTAAAAGAATTAAAATTAATAATCAATAAAGAGTTATATCAAAAAGGTAAAATAACATTTGAAGAATTTAAATTAGCAAACGAAAAAATAATGAAAGAAAAAGAAAATGAATATTGTAAAAACTAGAAGCGAATTATTATTAGGTAAAACCATTTTTGATATGAATTTAAATGTTGGTTATTATGCAAGAGTATCTACTGATAAAGATGATCAATTAAATAGTTTGGAAAATCAATCTAATTATTTTAAAGAAATGATAAATGAAAATAAGAATTGGAAATTAGTCGGAGAATATATTGATGAAGGTATAAGTGGAACTAGTATAAAAAATAGAGATAATTTTTTAAGAATGATTGAGGATTCTAAAACTGGGAAACTTGATTTAATAGTTACAAAAGAAATATCTAGATTTTCTAGGAATGTAATTGATAGTATTAAATATACTGAAGAACTTTTAAATAATGGAACAGTAGTATTTTTTATAAGTGATAATATTAATACTATATATCCAGATAGTGAATTCAGATTAACCTTGATGTCATCTCTTGCTCAAGATGAGGTAAGAAAACTTTCTGAAAGAGTTAAATTTGGAATTAAAAGAATGATTAAAGATGGAAAAGTAATTGGTAGTAATTTAACTGGTTATTATAAAAAAGATGGAAGAATGATTATTAATGAAGAAGAAAGACCAATTATTGAGACATTATTTAATTTATATGTAACTGGAAAATATTCTTTTGAAAAGATAGCGGATATCTTATGTAAGAAAGGATATAAAAATAAAAATGGAAAAGTCTATTCAGGTACTACTTAAAAAAAAATCCTTACTAATCCTAGATATAAGGGTTATTATACAGCTAATTTAACAAAAGTGGAAAGTTATAAGACACATGAAAAAATAAAAGTACCTAAAGAAGAACATATAATATATAAAACTGATTTGATTGAACCAATAGTATCTGAAGAATTATGGGATAAAGCAAATTTAATTTATGAAAAAAAACACAAAGCAAGAAATACTTATATTATGTCGAGCCAGACAATGATTGATAAATCTAGATATACATATAAAATATATTGTGGTGAGCATAATGAAATATTTGTGAGGTGTGCTAGATCAAATAGAAGAAGTAATCCTACTTGGGTATGCAAAAGATATAAGAATGAAGGAGTACTTACTTGTGAATCTCTAATTATTAGGGAAAAAAACTAGATGAGTTAATGGAGAATATAATAAATAAATATATTAAAGAATATTTAAAAGATATAATTAATGAAATGATTAAACTTTATAATGAAGTTTTAATTGTATCGAATAATAAAACAAAAATAGATTTAGAAAACAAACTTGAAGAATTAATAAGTCATAAAGATAAATTAATAAATTTAAATTTATCTAAAATTATTTCTGATGAAGATTTAAAAACTAAGCTAGATAAAAATGAAAATGAGATAAATAAAATAAATGCTCAATTAATGAATATAAAAAAAGATATTGATATACCTTCAAGTATTAATGATGTAGAAAAAGAAATAAAAAACATTTTAAATGTTAAATATAATTTAAATGTATTTATAAACTTATTATTAGATAAAATTATAGTTACTAAATTAGAAACTAGATATAAAATGAATTTAGAAATATATTTTAAAGATGGAAGTATAAAAAATATTTATTTTGAAAATTAAATATTATGTCAAATAATTTTTTTTACAAGTAAAATCGACGTCCAGCAATCTTGGTGGTTACACAGGAACATTTTTGAGTTCGAAGATGCTTATATAAATAAGAAAAGTCATTCCAATATAGAAGTCTATTCTACATTTAATTTGATCTATAACAATGTTATTTATTCAAAAAATGAGGAGTATCCAAAATTAGAAAGAAAAGTTAAAGTGGAAATTTGTAAGCTTAAAAGTGAAGATGATAATATTAACAATGTAATTTATAATAATGATACTAGTAATTATAAAGATATAACTTACAATAAGAAAGATGAAACTATTAAATTATTTGATAAATTTGATGAGTATATTATTTCTATAGAAAAAGATATAATAAGAAATTATTTGTTAAAAAATGTTGTATATAAATTAAAAAGGAGATTTATAGAAGTTCGAATCAATCAAAATGATTTATATATATGTTTTTTAAAAGATGTTAAACAATTTGATTTACAAAACAAATTAAAAATTAGAAAAGGTTATGAAAATACATCTTTAAGCTATTATTTGCTAGTAGAAAATATAAAAAATTTGGAATATGCATTTGAACTAGCTAAAGAATTATATGGCTATCTTAAAACGCCACATGAATCTATTTGTGAATTATTGTTCAAAAATATTTCAAATAGAATTATGGAATTAGGAAATAATATTGTTTGTAATAAATTATATAGAGATTATAGATTTAAATCGAAAAGAAATTTTATTTCTATTACTAAAAGAAAATATGGATTATATGTCAGATTGTTAAAAGTAGAAGACAATCAAAATATATTAGATTATACTTATCAAACAGGAGTAGAGCCTTTATGTATGACATATAAAATATCTAACGGAAATGACATAGGAACTATTATTCCCTATATTAAAAAAAGTTATATGCTTAGTAGATGCGTTGCAATAGATGTTAAAAATGAATTAAATAAATTATATTTAATAGAAAGCTAAATCCTTTCTTTTTTTTATATACTAGAAAAGTGCTTTGAAAAATTTTAAATAAGTATATTAACAAACATATGTACGTATGATAAAATTTAATCACGGTGGTGATAAAATGAAAATATATAAAGCATATAAATTTAGATTATATCCAAACAAAATTCAACAAGAATTAATAAATAAAACTTTAGGCAGTACTAGATTTATCTATAATACAATGTTATATGAAAAAGAAAAACTATATAAAGAAAATAAAATGACTAAGCAAAAATTTGATTGTATAAAAGAATTACCACTTTTAAAACAAACATATCCATGGTTAATGGAAGTAGATAGTATGGCTCTATCAACTACTATATTTGATTTAGGAAATGCCTTTAAAAATTTTCATAGAACAAAAAATTATCCAAAATATAAAGATAAATATAGTAAAAATAGTTATCGCACAAACTATATAAAAAACATCTATAAAAATAAAGTATATGAAAATATTAAATTAGATATAATAAACAAAACAATCACGTTACCAAAACTAAAGAATATGAAAATAAGAGGATATCGTAAAACAAAAGAAATAAAAGGAAGAATAATAAATGCTACAATAAGTAAAGAAATAAATAGATATTATGTATCAGTGTTATATGAGGAAGATTTAGAAGAAAAAAATATAATACCAAAAACAATAGTTGGAATAGATTTAGGAGTAAAAGATTTAGTAATAACAAGTTTTGGTGAAAAATATGAAAACAAAAAATAAATAACCAAATATGAAAATAAAATAAAAAATTTACAAAAATGGTTAAGCAAAAAAGAAAAATATAGCAAAAATTATTACAAAATAAAAAACAAAATAAAAGAAACATATAAAAAACTAAAAAATGCAAGAAATTATACAATTCATAAAATAACAAAAGAAATAGTAAGTGCTAACGACTTAATAATAACCGAAACCATACAAATAAAAAAACTAATAGAAAAAAAAGAGATGTCCAAATATTTAAGTGATGCAAGTTTAAGTGAAATAATAAGACAACTAGAATATAAAAGTAAATGGCAAAACAAACATTTTTATCAAATAGACACATATTATCCAAGTAGTCAAATATGTAGTCATTGTAATAATAAAAATAGAGAATTAAAAGACTTAAATAAAAGAAAATGGACATGTTCAAAATGCAACAATGAAAATGATCGAGATATAAATGCAGCAATAAATATAATGTGGGAAGGTTTAATAAATAATACTAAGTTATTTACATGAACAAACCTCAAAAAAATTTCACTGCAAATAAAATAAATAAAAACAAGTACGGTAGCGACTATCGGAAATTAGTCTCTGGAGGAAAAAGCAAAAGCCACCGAAGAAGGAGAAATATTTAATCGTGAGATTAGATGCAGTCAAATTTATTTGACTTTTGTTCTAAAATCATTGACAGTTGAATATGCATTCATATATAATATAATCAGTTGAACAAATATTCAACTAAAAACATATAATATTATTGGAGGGAATTTATGTCTAGAAATGAATTTTCTTGTGATTGTAATGTTATTCATCAAGAAGCTGTAGATGAGGTATTACAAAAAATGCCAAATGAAGACACATTTAACCATTTAGCAGATTTATTCAAACTGATAGGAGATACAACAAGATGTAGAATTTTATTTGCATTAGATCAAAGCGAAATGTGTGTTTGTGATTTAGCAAATATACTAAATATGACTAAATCATCTATCTCACACCAACTTGCAGTTCTTAGAAGAAGTGGAGTTGTTAAGTGCAGAAAAAGTGGAAAAGAAGTATATTATACTTTGGATGATGAACATATTGTTAAATTGTTTGAAATTGGTTTAGTGCACATTAACCATAAAGGTTAAAAATATAAAGAAAGAAGGATTAAAATGAACAAATACAAATTTAAAATTAAAAACTTAGATTGTGCAAATTGTGCAAATGAATTAGAAGAAGCATTACGAAAAATTGATATTATTGAGAATGTTAGTATCAGTTTTATGACACAAAAATTAAACTTTGAATGTACTGAAGAAAATAAGGAACAAGCATTAGAGAAAATTAGAAAAATCATAAAAAAAGAAGAACCAGATGTAACCATTGAGGAGGTATAGTTATCATGAGCCGAAAAATGAGTAAGCAATTAATTAAGATAATTATTTCTCTTTTATTGGTTGTTATTTCCTTATTGCTTAAATTTGATACCGAATTATATAGTAATATTTTGTATGTAATTGCTTATATAATTGTGGGTTATGACATTGTATTGAAGGCAGTAAGAAATATTTTTAAAGGTAAAGTTTTTGATGAAAACTTTTTAATGACTGTTGCAACAATTGGAGCATTTTGCATTGGAGAATTCCCAGAAGCGGTTGCAGTAATGCTTTTCTATCAAATAGGAGAATTATTTCAAAGCTATGCAGTAGATAGATCAAGGAAGTCTGTTGCAAGTCTTATGGATATAAGGCCAGACTATGCTAACGTATATCGAGAGGATGAAATTGAACGAGTAGATCCAGATGAAGTAAATATTGGAGAAATTATATTAGTAAAACCGGGAGAAAAAATTCCTTTAGATGGAATTGTAGTAGATGGCGAATCAATGCTTAATACACAAGCATTAACAGGAGAATCAGTACCAAGAAAAGTAACTGTAAATGATGAAGTATTAAGTGGTTGTATAAACAATGATAGAATATTAAAAATTAAAGTAAGTAAAGAATTTGAAGAATCAACTGTTAGTAAGATATTAGATTTAGTAGAAAATGCTAGTAGTAGAAAATCGAAGTCTGAAAACTTTATTAGCAAATTTGCAAAATACTATACTCCAATTGTAGTTATAGTATCAGTTGCATTAGCAGTAATTCCTCCTCTTGTTATTAAAGAAGCCTTATTTAGTGATTGGTTATATCGAGCATTGTCATTTTTAGTTGTTTCTTGTCCATGTGCTTTGGTTATTTCTATTCCTTTATCATTCTTTGGTGGAATAGGAGCAGCTTCTAAAATAGGGGTATTAATAAAGGGAAGTAACTACCTAGAAGCTCTTGCAAGTGCTGAAATTGTAGTGTGTGATAAGACAGGAACATTAACAGAGGGAGTATTTAAGGTTCAAAAAATTAAAGCTATTGGATACTCTGATGATGAGTTATTAAGATATGCAGCTTATGCAGAAGGTTTTTCTAATCATCCAATCTCTATTTCATTGAAACAAGCATACAATAAAGAAATTAATGAAAAACTTGTTACTGAAACACAAGAAATTTCAGGTAAAGGTGTTTTAGCAAAAGTAGATGGAAAGATGGTTTTAGTTGGAAACGAAAAAATAATGAAAGAATATAATATTAAATTTCAAAAGAGTGAAGAAACAGGAACAATAGTATATGTTGCAATAAATGATGAATTTGCAGGAACAATATTAATTGCTGATAAAATTAAAGAAGATTCTTATAAAGCAGTAAAGTTATTTAAAAACAATAATGTTAAAAAAGTTGTTATGTTAACAGGAGATCGTGATAATATTAGTGAGTCTATAGCTAATGAACTTAATTTAGACGAGTATCACGCAGAATTATTACCACAAGATAAAGTTTCTTGGGTAGAAAAATTAATGACTCAAAAATCATCTGGAGGAAAACTTATCTTTGTTGGAGATGGAATCAATGATGCTCCAGTTCTAGCACTATCTGATATAGGAGTAGCAATGGGTGGTCTTGGAAGTGATGCAGCTATTGAAGCAGCTGATGTGGTTATTATGACAGATGAACCATCTAAAATTGCAAGTTCTGTTCAGATTTCTAAAAAAACAATGAGAATTGTAAAACAAAATATAGTATTTGCTATTGCAGTAAAAATTGGAGTTTTAATTTTAAGTGCATTCGGAGTATCAACTATGTGGGAAGCAGTATTTGCTGATGTTGGTGTTTCTGTGCTAGCCATTGTAAATGCTTTAAGAGTTTTAAAAATTAAAAATAATTATAATAACAGATAATTTATATAATAATTAAATTATCTGTTTTTTTGTATAATAGGAAAGTTATAGAGCAAAAGTCAAAACACGTGGTAGTTTGCTATACGCAAAAAGGAAAGATAAAATCTTGCTTGTAATTAACAATTTATTAACTTTTATTTTTCAATATATTTATGATGATAACCGCGTTTAGATACATAATCAATAGGTACACATTTGTTAAAATTACATTTTGAACAAATAATGTAAGGTGGTGTAGAAATAGGTAAACCATTCCATTCATCTTCTTGTTCAAATTCTAAGACAGCTTCAATAGGAGCCTTAAATTTGTTTTTACATTTTGGGCAGATGTAATGAACTGTAATTCGACTTAATATAATAAAATATAAAATCAACTTCTAACAGTATAATAGATCTTAAACACATTTTTGTTATATTTAATATAATTAAAAATTGTTTACAAAATTTAAATAAGTATATTGACGAACATATGTATGTGTGATAAAATTTAATCATGGTGGTGATAAAATGAAAATATATAAAGCATATAAATTTAGATTATATCCAAATAAAGAACAACAAGAATTAATAAACAAAACTTTAGGGTGTACTAGATTTGTTTATAACACAATGTTATATGAAAAAGAAAAACTATATAAAGAAAATAAAATAACTAAATCGAAAAAAGAATGTATAAAAGAATTACCATTTCTAAAACAAACATATCCATGGTTAATGGAAGTAGATGTCATGGCATTAAGAACAACTATATTTGATTTAGAAACAGCTTTTAAAAATTTTTATAGAACCAAACATTATCCAAAATATAAAGATAAATACAGTAAAAATAGTTATCGTACAAACTATATAAAAAATAATTATAAAAATAAGATATATGAAAATATTAAATTAGATTTAATAAATAAAAGAATAACATTACCAAAATTAAAAGATATAAAGATAAGAGGCTATAGAAAAACAAAAGAAATAAAAGGAAGAATAATAAATGCTACAATAAGTAAAGAAATAAATAGATATTATGTATCAGTGTTATATGAGGAAGATTTAGAAGAAAAAAATATAATACCAAAAACAATAGTTGGAATAGATTTAGGAGTAAAAGATTTAGTAATAACAAGTTTTGGTGAAAAATATGAAAACAAAAAATATATCAACAAATATGAAAAAAAGATAAAAAACTTACAAAAATGGTTAAGTAAAAAAGAAAAAGGAAGTAAAAATTATTATAAAGTAAAAAATAAAATAAAAGAAAAATATAAAAAATTAAAAAATGCTAGAAATTATACAATCCATAAAATAACAAAAGAAATAGTAAACACAAATGACTTAATAATAACCGAAAACCTACAAACAAAAAAATTAATAGAAAAAAAGAAAATATCTAAATATATTGCTGATGCAAGTTTAAGTGAAATAATAAGACAATTAGAATATAAAAGCAAGTGGCAAAATAAACATTTTTATCAAATAAATACATATTATTCAAGTAGCCAAATATGTAGTCATTGCAATGCCAAAAATAAAGAAATGAAAGACTTGAGCAAAAGAAAATGGACATGTTCAAAATGCAACAATGAAAATGATCGAGATATCAATGCAGCAATAAATATAATGTGGGAAGGGTTAATAAATAATACTAAGTTGTTCACATGAACAAACATCAAAAAAATTTCACTGCAAAAAAATGAAATAAAAACAAGTACGGTAGCGACTATCGGAAATTAGTCTCTGGAGGAAAAAGCAAAAGCCACCGAAGAAGGAGAAATATCTAATCGTGAGATTAGATGCAGTCAAATTTATTTGACTTTTGTTCTTTTAAATTGATAAAAAAATGGTAAACAAAAAAACTAAAAATAATTTTAGTTTTAATTACTTTATAATTGCATCAGTTGCAGTGAAATTTTTAAGTGAATTTTCTTTTACTTGGATGCATATGTAAGAGATAGATTCATCATTAGAAGCAAAAAATTGGCGTTCTCCTTTAGGAGAAATTCTTATCCAATCTCCAGTTGTTAAAGTTACTTCTTCATTATCGATTACTGCCTTACCAGATCCGGATATAATGTAATAAATTTCTTCATTTTGTTTGTGAGAGTGAACAAAAGGAACACTTTCACCAGCTGTAAGCGTATTAACACTAATTTCTGCTCCTGTTAAATTTAACTTTTCGTGCAATTCTACTCTAGGTGTATTTTCTGCACTTACTTTTTTGTAATTTGTCATTTCATATTCCTCCTTTAAATTACAATATTATATTATCAAATAACACATCCAAATAATAGTACGCACTTTAAAGTAACTGCTTGTTGTGTTAGTACTATAATGGTATAATATTAATAAATTAAAGGAGTTTGATTGTTATGAGAAAATTAAATGAACTTCCAGAATGTCCTGTAGCTACTACAATATCTTTAGTTGGCAATAAATGGAAACTGTTAATAATAAGAAATTTAATGAAAAGACCATGGAGATTTAATGAATTATTAAAATCTTTAGAGGGAATTTCTCAAAAAGTTTTGACTGACAATTTAAGACAGTTAGAAAGTGATGGTATTATTTATCGTAAAGATTATCATACGAATCCGCCAAAGGTCGAATACGGAATGACTGATTTAGGGTTAAAGTTAATTGATTTGCTTGATTTAATGGCTACATTTGGAAATTTTTATAAGACACAGATATAGTAAATGGAGGAATTAGTAATGCAATGTATAAAAGATAATATTAAAAACATAAATATAGTCATTGGGTGTAATATAGGTTGTCCTTATTGTTATGCGAGAATGAATAATAATAGATTTCATACTATAGATGATTTTAATAAACCTGTGTTTTTTGAGAATAAATTAAAAATGTTAGATAATAAAAAATATGGTGCATATCTATTAACAGGACAAAGCGATCTATCAGGTTGGGATAAAGATTGGTTAAGAGAAGTGTTTGAAAGAATGAAAAAAAATAAAGAAACACAATACATTTTCTTAACGAAAAGACCTGAAAAAATTAAAATAGATAATACACCTGATAATGGTTGGTTTGGTGTAACTATTACTTCATCTAAAGAGAAATATAGGATAAATGAACTTAGAAATAATATAAAAGCAAAACACTATCATCTTACATTTGAGCCAATGTTTGATGATGTAGGAAATCTTGATTTAACTGATATTTCTTGGATAGTTATAGGTACTGAAACAGGAAATAGAAAAAATAAAGGAATTACTAAAAGGGAATGGGTAGAAAATATTTACAACCAAGCCAAAGAAAAAAATATTCCTGTATTTATGAAAGAGGACTTATTTGGAATATTATCTGAGGAAGAAATGATACAAGAGTTTCCCAAAGATTTTGGAGGTAGGAAATGATAGATTTAAAAAACGTAATTATAAAAGAAAAAAAAGTAAATACTATTTTAACAAAATCTAATTTACCAATCGCAGGTTATTCTATAAATCCTTATATTGGTTGTCCTTTTGGATGTAAGTATTGTTATGCAACATTTATGAAAAGATTTACTAATCATAAAGAAGATTGGGGTAGATTTTTAGATGTTAAAATGTGGGATAAAATAAAGACTCCTGAAAAGTACAAAGGACAAACAATGATAGTTGGATCAGTTACTGACGGATATAATTATTTTGAAGGAAAATATAAAAGAACAAGAGCGTTTTTAGAGGAAATGCAAGGTAGTGAAATTAATTTGATTATTACAACAAAATCCAATCTAGTAACAAGAGACATAGATTTAATAAAGAGTTATCCTAATCCTTTAGTAGCTTGGTCTATAAATACATTAGATGAAGATTTTAAAAATGATATGGATGATGCACCATCTATAAAACTAAGAATAGAAGCTATCAAAAAAGTACACGAATCAGGAATAAGAACTGCTTGTTTTATTTCACCTATATTTCCTGAAATAACAAATGTATTTGAAATTATGGAAGAGATAAAAGATTTTTGTGATTATATATGGCTAGAAAATCTTAATTTAAGAGGAACATTCAAACATAAAATTATAGATTACATAAATGAAAAGCGTCCTGAATTAAAAGAATTATATAATAAGATATATACAAAAAAAGATATGACATATTGGGAAGATTTAGATAAACAGGTAGAAGAATATGCAAATAAATTTGGATTTATGTATGTGATAGATGAGGAACCTTTTCTTAAAAATCCAACTGGTAAACCAATTATAATAAATTATTTTTATCATGAAAAAATACGACAGTCTTCCAAAGATAGATAATTATTATATACCCCTATATTTACAATATACCCAAAGGGGTATATAATTAGCTATGTGTGATTTTATATGGATAATAATAAATGTTGTAAAAAGAGAACAATTAGAAACGAAGAAGAAAAAAAGCTGTTAAATAATAGGTTAAATAGAATTGAAGGTCAAATAAGAGGTGTAAGAAAAATGATAAGTGATGATGCTTATTGTAATGATATTCTAATTCAATTATCAGCGATAGAAAATTCTGTAAAAAGTTTGTCGAATCAAATGCTAGAAAATCACTTATATACTTGTATTGCTCGTGATATGGAAAATGGAAAGTTTGACACGATTGATGAAATAATAAGTTTATTCAAAAGATTTAATAAATAAAATTATAGGAAGGAATTGATTTTAAATGAAAAAAATAATTTTAAAAGTAAATGGTATGATGTGTGTAAATTGTGAAAATAGAGTAAAAAATGTTTTAAAAAACATTGATGAAGTTGAAAATGTATTTGCTAATCATATTACAGGAGAAGTTATTATAATGGCAAAAGATAATTTACCCAGAGGAAATATAAAAAAAACACTTGAAGATATTGGATATGAAGTTGTAGGAGAACAATAATGGAAAAAATAATTTTATCTATTGATGGAATGACGTGTTCTGCTTGTTCAAATGGATTAGAAAAATACTTAAATAAACAAGATGGAATTATAAATGCTTCAGTAAATTTAGTAATGGCAAACGCTAGTATAGAATATGATAAATCAAAATTAAATAAAACCAAAATTGAAGAATTTGTTAAAAAAGCAGGTTTTAAAAGTTTAGGTGAATTTAAAGAAATAAATATTAATAAAAAAAATCAAACAGAAAAAGTAAAATTTATTATATTTACTGTACTTGCCATAATTTTAATGTATATTTCTATGGGGCACATGATAAAATTGCCGGTTTTATCTTTTTTAGATCCACATGTTTATACAATAAACTACATGTTTGTGCTATTAGGAATTACATTATGTTTTATTATATATGGATTTGATATTATAAGAAATGGATACAAAAATTTTATTCATAAAACACCTAATATGGACACTTTAGTAGGAATTGGTGTTATTACAAGTTTTTTATATAGTCTGTATAATATGTATTTAGTATTAGAGGGAAATTATCAATTAGTTATGAATTTATATTTTGAATCTTCAAGCATAGTCATTTATTTTGTAAAACTTGGAAGATTCATAGATGGTTTAAGCAAAGATAAAACAAAAGAAGCTATACAAAAACTAGTAAAAATAACGCCTAATACAGCTATGATAAAGGTAAATGGAAAATTAAAAAAAGTAACATTAGATGAGATTAAAAAAGGGGATATATTAGTTTGTACATCAGGAGAAAAAGTAGCTGTAGATGGAGAGATAATAGAAGGTAAAGCTCATTTTGATGAGTCATTTATAACAGGAGAAAGTAAACCACAAGCAAAAGAGATTGGAAATAATGTAATTGCAGGAAGTTTAAATTGCGATGGCTATATTGAATATAGAGCAGAAAAAATTGGAAAAGATTCAACTGTATCTGAAATAGTAAAACTGGTTGTAGAAGCAACTAACACAAAAGCTCCCATAGCAAAAGTTGCAGATAAAGTATCGGGATTTTTTGTTCCAACTGTTATAATTATAGCAATATTAACATTTATAATATATTTAATTATAGGTCAGAGTTTTGAAACAGCAATAACAACATTTGTAACAATTTTAGTTGTTGCTTGTCCTTGCAGTTTAGGCCTAGCAACTCCTCTTGCCATTATAGTAAGTGAAGGGGTATGTGCAAGCAACGGAATCTTAATAAAGAAAAGTGAGATATTAGAAAATGCTCAAAAAACAGATGTAATTATTTTTGATAAAACAGGAACTCTCACATATGGTAAATTAAAAATATCAGAAATTAGAAACTTTAGCACTATGAAAGAAGAAAAACTTTTACAAATAGTGGGAAGTTTAGAAAGTAAAACTACACATCCTATAGGTAAAGCCTTTGTAGACTACCTAGAAGAAAATAAAATAGAAAAATTAGAAGTTAAAGAATTTGAAAACATAACAGGTTATGGTATCATAGGAAAGATAAACAATCAAAAATTAATTATTGGAAATTCAAAAATTTTAGATAATTATAATATTGAAAATAAATATATAAAAGAAGAAAAAGACCTTGCAAGTAAAGGAAATAGTATTGTATATGTAGTACAAAATGACAAAATCATATCTTTAATAGGGGTAAATGATGTTATAAGAATAGAAGCTAAAAAGGTATTAAGAAATTTATTGGATATGAGAATTCAACCAATAATGGTGACAGGAGATAATGAAGATACTGCCAGAGTAATAGCAAAAGAGTTAGGGATAACTCAAATAATAGCAGGTGTATTACCAAAAGAAAAATCAAGTGTAGTTAAACAATTACAAAAAGAAAATAAATTTGTAATGATGTGTGGAGATGGAATAAATGATAGCCCTGCTTTAGCAATTTCTGATATTGGAGTAAGTGTGAATAACGGAACAGATATTGCGATGAATTCTTCTAATGTAATACTTACAAATAATAATTTGTTTAATATTATAAGTTTAATTAATATAAGTAAAAAAACTATAAAAAATATAAAGCAAAATTTGTTTTGGGCATTTTTTTACAACTTTTTAATGATTCCAATTGCAATGGGATTATTAAAACCATTTGGAATTTTTATAAATCCGATGATTGCAAGTTTAGCTATGGTATTAAGTAGTATTACAGTAATATTAAATACTTTAAGATTAAGAAATACAATAAAAAGAAAATAATTGTTAATATTTAATTTTTAGTAATTATTTCAAGTATGAAAAGGTTATTTAATAGTTATTAAATTTAATGTTAATATGCATTGCTTGTAGCAACGAACTATTCTTTATATAATATTTATAAAGAAAGGAGAAGTTGTAAAATGTTAAAAGATAATTTAAAATTAGCAAGAAAAGCAAAATGGCTTTCTCAAGAAGAACTTGCGATAAAATTAAATGTAGTTAGACAAACGATTTCTA
>CAMLWC010000001.1 GCA_946488855.1 uncultured Mycoplasmatota bacterium | reverse complement strand
AGAAAGGTAAAAATAACAAAATATACAAACTTACACAGTTAAATTTTTACGGTCATAAAAAATGAAAAAAAAAGATTGTAAAAATATTAAAAAAGCTTTTACATTAATTGAACTATTAGCAGTAATAATTATCTTAGCCATTGTAGCTTTAATAGCAGTACCAATAATATTAGATATGGTAGAAGATGCAAGAATATCAGCAGGCAAGTCAGAATCACAAATGATATATAGTGGAGTAAATAATTATTGTGAAACTATAAAATTAAAAAAACAAATGGGAACACTAACAAGTGAAGATGTAGATTGTGAAAATAAAAGTACATTTACACCAGAAGAAATTAGTAAAATGGTTAACTTAGGAAATGCTAAAGTGTTAGAAAATGCATATAATGGAACATTAACATATTTAAAAGTAGAAAGCAATGGTCATATATTTGTATTAGAAAATGGTAAATTTGTGGAAGAAGGAGAAGTTGCTTTTACTCCAGCACAATGTTTTACTTATGAAGAATTAAAACTTGGTGTAATTGATATGGTTGATAGTGTAAATTATGATACATGTGTAACATATATGACTAATTTATACCCTGAAGTCCCTATAGAAGAAATTGAAAGGGTTTGCGGTGATAAAAGTATAATGCAAGAAAGTATATATAGTGAAGTATTTGATATAAATGAATTAGAGAAAAATAATGTAATAACAATTAAAAGTTACAAAATAAACTATGATGCATGTGTAACATACGTGCCTATTTTAGAAATTCCGAAAGAAATTATTGATTTATATTGTAAAGGTGAAAACGTTAATGAATATAATATGCAATATGATATAATTGATGGAGTATTAGATATAAATGAATTGATATCTAATAATGTTATTAATGAATTTGATAATTCAAAAACAACTGAAATAAAAATAACAGGATATGATGCTACATGTGGCGGAAAAGAGGTAATTTTACCACCAAATATTGATGGCAAAGATATTGTTGGCATTGGAGAGGGAGCTTTTTATAGTTGTGAGTCTGTGTATAAAACAAATGATAATTATAATGCTAAATTTTTAACAAATAATATAAAAAATAAACATAATCCAGTTTTTATTGGTGTTTCATTTCCTTGTAATTCTAATGGAATTATAAATAGTATTGATTTTAGCTATGCAAATAAATTACAATATATTGGTGCTTCTGCATTTGCAAATAATCAATTAACAAATGTAACAATACCAAATAGTGTAACAATAATAGGTGATTATGCATTTCATGAAAATCAATTGAAAAGTGTAATAATACCAAATAATATTATAACAATAAACGATTATGCATTTGCAAATAATCAATTAACAAGTGTAACAATACCAGATAATGTCACAACAATAAGCAGTTGGGCATTTGCAAATAATCAATTAACAAATGTAACAATAGGAAATAGTGTAACATCAATAGGTGAAGAAGCATTTTTTAAAAATTCATCATCCAATCCAAATTTAACTACAATAATAAATAAAACAGGCAAGTCATTTAATTGGGGACCAATTGTAAATCGAAATTCTGATGAGATGATATATACTTTTGAAACGGGAACAATAGTTAATGATTCTGGAAATGTAGAAGTAACAAAATAGTATAAATAAAAAGATATTTATTAGATGATTTGAAAGTAAATTAGATATCTTAAGAATAAATTTTAATTTTAAAATTAATAATAATATTTAATCAGGCTAAATTTGGCTTGATTTTTTTATTTGACAAATTAATAAAAATAATGTAAAATGAGTGTACGTTAAACACAAAGGAGTAAAAGTATATGAGTAGTACAAAAAAAGATAATATTCAATTATTAGAAACATTAATTGGCGTTTTTACAGTTGATAAAGGAAAAATAAAAGTATTATTAATGCACAAAAAATCTGATCCTTATAAAGGATATTGGGTTTTACCAGGTTCAATATTAAATAATGATGAAACATTGGAAGATAATATAACTGATGTTGTATGTGATAAATTAGGATTGCCTACATTATATATTGAACAATGTTATACTTTTAGTAATTTAAATAGAGATCCAAACAATAGAATTATAGCTACATCTTTTATAGGCTTGATAGATAATATAACATTGGTTTTGAAAAAACAAGAAAGAGAAGATGTCGAATTATCATGGTTTGATATAAATTCAATCCCAAAAATGGGTTATGATCATGAAAAAATATTAAACAAATTATTGGAATACTTTAAAAAAAGAATTATTAATAGTAATATCTTAAAAATATTATTTCCAAGTGATTTTACTTTACCTGAATTACAAAAAGTATACGAACAAATATTAAATATTCAAATTGATAGAAGAAATTTTAGAAAAAAATTAGTTAATCTTGGTTATGTTGTAGATACAGGAGATGTAAATGAAGGATTTATGGGAAGACCTGCTAAATTATATCGTTTTAATGATGAGTTAGAAGAAAGGAATATATTTTAATATGAAACTAAATAATCGTGGTTGGGGATTACAAGCAATGTTAGCAGGAGTTTTAGTTTTGATGATTGCGTTAGTAATCATCGCAGTATTAGTTCAAAAAACATTTGGCGATATAATGGATCCTATTAATGTTGAAAATCATCCAAACAATAATCCAACAGAAGATACAGATAAAGAAGAAGATAATGATGAGCAATATTATTATAAAACATATGGCGAAATAGAAAATGCTGTAGTAATAGCAGCCAAAAAATATCAAAAAAAATATTATAATAATATATTAGACGGAGAAAAAATAAGTGTAACAATTAAAAATCTTCAGGAAGAAAAATTTATATCCGAAATTAAAGATATAAAAAACAAAAATATTAGTTGTTCAGGATATGCAATATTTATAAATGATAATGATAAAATAACTTATAATGCATATATTAAATGTGGAGATAATTATGAAACAATAGGATATCAAGAATTTTATGATATGTATTAAAATGTATTGACAAATATACAATAAAATGTTAAAATTGTTTTGTTTTAGGTTTGCTTAGGCAAATCTTAAATTAATAAACAAAAAGAAACACCTGGAAGTGTGTAAATGAAAGGAGGGTAAAACAATGCCTACAATTAACCAATTAGTTAGAAAAAACCGTAAGAACAAAACTAGAAAAAGTAAATCACCAGTTTTGAATATTGGATATAACAGCAAAGATAAAGTAAGAACTAGTCAAAATTCACCTCAAAAACGTGGTGTTTGTACTCGTGTAGGAACAATGGCACCTAAAAAACCAAACTCAGCGTTACGTAAATATGCTCGTGTTAGATTATCTAATGGTATGGAAGTTACAGCTTATATACCTGGTGAAGGACACAATTTACAAGAACACTCAGTAGTTTTAATTCGTGGTGGACGTGTTAAAGACTTAATCGGTGTTAGATATCACATTATTCGTGGTACTATGGATACTGCGGGAATTGAAAAACGTCGTCAAGGACGTAGTAAATATGGTAGTAAAAAACCTAAAAAATAATGAAAGGAGATAGTTATGCGTAAAAGACGTGCAGTTAAAAGAGACGTATTACCAGATCCATTATATAATTCTAAATTAGTTACTAAATTAATTAATAGATTAATGATTGATGGTAAAAAAGGAATTGCTCAAACAATTTTATATGACTCTTTTGAAATAGTAAAAGAAAAAACAAATCAAGAACCAATGGACGTTTTAAATAAAGCTTTAGAAAATATTAAACCAGCTTTAGAAGTTAAATCACGTCGTGTTGGTGGAGCAAACTATCAAGTTCCAATTGAAGTAAGACCAGATAGAAGTCAAGCTTTAGGATTAAGATGGTTAGTTCAATACGCTAGATTAAGAGGCGGACATTCAATGGCTGAAAATTTAGCAAACGAAATTATTGATGCATCAAATGGTGTTGGTGCAGCAGTTAAAAAACGTGAAGATACACATAGAATGGCAGAAGCTAATAAAGCATTTGCTCATTATAGATGGTAAGAAAGGAAATAATATATGGCTCGTGAATATAGTTTAGAAAAAACACGTAATTTTGGTATCATGGCCCATATTGATGCTGGTAAAACAACTTGTACAGAACGTGTTTTATTCCATACAGGTAAAATCCATAAAATAGGAGAAACACATGATGGTGCTTCTCAAATGGACTGGATGGAACAAGAACAAGAAAGAGGTATTACAATTACTTCAGCTGCTACAACAGCATTTTGGAAAAATCATAGATTAAATATTATTGATACCCCAGGACACGTAGATTTTACTGTTGAAGTATCTCGTTCTTTAAGAGTATTAGATGGTGCAGTAGCACTTTTAGATGCTCAAGCAGGTGTTGAACCACAAACAGAAACAGTATGGCGTCAAGCAACTGAATTTAAAGTACCAAGAATGATTTTCTGTAATAAAATGGATAAAATGGGAGCTAATTTTGAATATAGTTTATCTACTATTGATTCAAGATTAGGTGTTAATGCCAAACCTATTGAATGGCCAATTGGAGCAGAAAATGAATTTAATGGTATCATTGATTTAGTTACAAGAACTGCTTATCAATATGATGGTGAACAACATGAAAATGCAAAAGTTATCGATATTCCTGCTGATATGGTTGATTTAGTAGAAGAAAAACGTAATGAATTGATTGAAGCAGTAGCTGAATTTGATGACGAATTAATGAACAAATACTTAGAAGGAGAAGAAATTTCTGTTGAATTAATTAAAAAAGCAATTAGAAAAGGAACTTTAGCGGTTGAATTCTTCCCTGTATTATGTGGAACTGCTCTAGGAAATAAAGGTGTTAAATTATTACTAGATGCAGTAATTGATTATTTACCAAGTCCAATAGATATTGAGGCTATCAAAGGTGTAGACTTAGATGGTAAAGAAATTGAAAGACATCCATCTGATTCTGAACCATTTGCTGCTTTAGCATTTAAAGTTATGACAGACCCATTCGTTGGTAAATTAACTTTCTTTAGAGTTTATTCAGGACACTTATCAAGTGGTTCATATGTATTAAATGCAACTAAAGATAAAAAAGAAAGAATTGGTCGTATCTTACAAATGCATGCTAACAATAGAACTGAAATATCTGAAGTATTTGCAGGAGATATTGCAGCAGCTGTAGGATTAAAAGAAACAACTACTGGAGATACATTATGTGATGAAAAGAAACCTTGTATTCTAGAATCAATGGAATTCCCAGAACCAGTTATTGAATTAGCTGTTGAACCAAAGTCAAAAGCTGATCAAGATAAAATGGGAATAGCATTACAAAAATTAGCTGAAGAAGATCCAACTTTCAGGGCTAGTACTAACCATGAAACAGGTCAAACTATCATTGCTGGTATGGGTGAATTACACTTAGATATCATCGTTGATAGAATGAGAAGAGAATTTGGTGTAGATGCTAACATTGGTAAACCACAAGTATCTTACCGTGAAACATTAACTCAAGCTGGTGAATGTGAAGGTAAGTATATTAAACAATCAGGTGGTCGTGGACAATATGGTCACGTATGGATTAAATTTGAACCAAATCCTGATAAAGGTTATGAATTCGTTGATGCAGTAGTAGGTGGTGTAGTTCCAAGAGAATATATTCCTGTTACTGATAAAGGATTACAAGATGCTATGAAAACTGGTGTTTTAGCAGGATATCCAATGATTGATGTTAAAGCAACATTATTCGATGGTTCATACCACGATGTTGACTCATCTGAAATGGCTTATAAAATTGCTGCTTCAATGGCATTAAAAGAAGCTAAAAATAAATGTAAACCAGTTTTATTAGAACCAATTATGAAAGTTCAAGTAGTAGTTCCTGATGAATATTTAGGTGCTGTTATGGGAGAACTTACATCAAGAAGAGGTCGTCCACTTGGTCAAGAATCAAGAGGAAATGCATTAGCAATTGATGCAATGGTGCCTTTAGCAGAAATGTTTGGGTATGCTACAAGTTTAAGAAGTAATACTCAAGGTAGAGGTAACTTTACAATGGTATTTGATCATTATGAAGAAGTACCTAGAAACATTGCTGAAGATATTATCAAAAAAAATGGTACAAATTAATATAAAAGTCTTGAATTTTTATGTTAATTAGTATAAAATTAAATATGAAGTTAAATAAGGAGGAAAATTAATATGGCAAAACAAAAATTTGATCGTTCAAAACCACATGTTAACATTGGTACAATTGGACACGTAGATCATGGTAAAACAACTTTAACAGCTGCTATTACTAAATACTTAGCTGGTAAAGGTCAAGCAGACTTTGTTGATTATTCAAATATCGATAAAGCACCAGAAGAAAGAGAAAGAGGTATTACAATTAATACCGCACACGTTGAATATCAAACTGATAAGAGACACTATGCTCACGTAGACTGCCCAGGACATGCTGATTATGTTAAAAACATGATTACAGGTGCTGCACAAATGGATGGAGCAATCTTAGTTATTGCTGCAACTGATGGACCTATGGCTCAAACTCGTGAACACATCTTATTATCACGTCAAGTTGGTGTACCACGTATGGTAGTATTCATGAACAAATGTGATATGGTTGATGATGAAGAATTATTAGATTTAGTTGAAATGGAAATTCGTGAATTATTAAGCGAATATGGTTTCGATGGTGACAATACTCCAATTATCAGAGGTTCTGCATTAAAAGCATTAGAAGGAGATCCGGCTTACCAAGAAAAAATTCAAGAATTAATGGATGCTGTTGATACATGGATTGAAACTCCAGCACGTGATACTGATAAACCATTCTTAATGCCAATTGAAGATGTATTTACAATCACTGGTCGTGGAACAGTTGTTACAGGACGTGTTGAAAGAGGTCAATTAAAATTAAATGACGAAGTTGAAATCGTTGGTTTAAAAGAAACTAAAAAAACAGTTGTTACAGGAATTGAAATGTTCCGTAAACAATTAGATTATGCTGAAGCAGGAGATAATGCTGGTGTATTATTACGTGGTATTTCTCGTGACGAAGTTGAAAGAGGACAAGTATTAGCTAAACCAGGTACAGTTACTCCTCATACTAAATTCAAAGCTCAAGTTTATATCTTAACTAAAGAAGAAGGAGGACGTCATAAACCATTCTTTACAAATTATCGTCCACAATTCTATTTCAGAACTACAGATGTAACTGGTGTTATTGAATTACCAGCAGGAACTGAAATGGTTATGCCTGGTGATAATGTTGAAATTACAGTTGAATTAATTGCGCCAATTGCTATTGAAAACGGAACTAAATTCTCTATCCGTGAAGGTGGACACACTGTTGGTGCAGGTAATGTTACTGAAATTATCAAATAGTTAGGTTAATTCCTAACTATTTTTGTTATATAAAAAAGCAAGTTATTTAATTAACTTGCTTTTTATTAAATTTTTTAAAGGTACATAATTTCTATATAAATTATAATTTCTTTTATGAGTAACTAATTCAAAATCACCAGCATATTCATACATTTTAGCGCCAAAGTTTAATTTAAATTCATCTAAACCAGTATATTTTTTATCATCTACAGTCATATTTGACATACCACCTAAGTTGAACTTAGTAAAACCTTGCTTTTTATAAATATCGATTATTTGCCAAATTAATAGATGTTTAGAATTATATTTTTTAAAATTTTTATCATAACCATCAATCAATATTGTAATTTCATTTTCTTGTTTTACTAATAATAAACAAGAAGTAATAACACCATCTGGATATTGTCTTAATAAATTAGTAGCTTTAATTAATTCATTTTTATATTGATTTAAGTATCTATCTGTACTAATTTTTTTGTTTATTAATTTCTTGTTATTTTTATTTTTGTTATTAATAATTGAAATATTGAAAAAATTACTTTGTTGTTCATAATAATTTAATTTTTTTTGAATTGTTTCTAAATGTAATTTAGTATCTAGTTTAGTATAATATAATTCAATCATATTTCTTTTTGAATAAAAGCCATAGCAATCTTTAAAATAATTTATATCTCTAGTATATTTATCTTTGGTAAATTCATATAAATAGTTTAATTGATTAAAATCTCCTTTATATACTTTTATTCCATTTCTAATTGCACTTCTTATTTTTGTTCGATATTCTTTTTTTACATTTTTGAATAATTCATTAATTGGTTTATTTAAATCAATTATTGCTTCAAATCGAGGTTTTAGTGCTTCAAAAAAATTATTATATCCTAAATGATAATAATTATTATGTTTTAATGTTTCAAAAATCAAATCATATTTTGGATTTTTTGTTACTATTTGATTATCAAAATCATATATAGATTTAACAATCAATGGATTTATTTTTATTCCCATTATTCCTCTTTTTCCTAAATAATCTTTTATCTTAATACTGAATTCCTTTAATAAATCAAAATCTTCATAATTTAATATAAATCCTCTTGGAGCATAAGCATATTTAAATCCTTCTTCTTTTCTCGTTAAAATTAAAGCTGCTGCTTTAACTATATTATCATTTACTAAGCCTAAAAGAATTGAATCAAAATTTTGATTATGCATAACAAAACCATATTCAGGTGTTTGATATATTGATTTTAAAGGACAATTTCTTATAAAGTTAATAAATTCTTGATTGGTTAATTCTCTAAATTCCATAAAAATCACCTATTAAAATTATATCATATTGTTTATAAAAAGTCATATAAATTATATTTAGTAATATAATTTGTTTAGGTGATGATATGAAAATAGGACTACCTAAAGGATTGTATTATTATTACTGTCAAAAATGGTTATATTTTTTTAAAGAATTAAATATAGAAACAATAATTTTTGACACAAGTAAGGAAATAATTGAATTAGGAAATAAGATATCAAATAGTGAAATGTGTTTATCTTTAAAAATATTTTTAGGTCATGTTTATTACTTACAAGATAAATGTGATTATGTATTAATACCAAACTTAAAATATGATTATAAAAATCAAATGTGTTCTAATTTTAGTAGTTTATATGATTTAGCAAATAATCTTTTAAATATTAAAATATTAACTTTTGATAATAATAAAGAAATTAAGAATTTTATTAAAATAGGAAAAGAATTAGGTTTTAGTTCTAAAAAAATAAAAAAAGCTTATAAAATAGCTACTATTAAATATAATAAAAATTTAAAGAAATTAAAAATAGAAAATATTAATAAATTAAATACTTCAAATAAAAAAATATTATTAGTGGGGCATTCTTATAATATAAGGGATAAATATTTAAGTGAAGTAATTGACTTATTAAAAAAATATAATTTAGAAATTATTTATAGTGATTTATTTGATGATGATTATTATTTTTATTTATCCAAGGATTTATACTGGAAATATAGTAAAAAAAATGTTTCAAGTGTGGTTTATTGTAAAGAAAAAGTTGATGGTATAGTATTTTTTACAACGTTTCCTTGTGGTTTAGATAGTTTAGTTAATGAATTAGTTATGCGTAAGATTGATAAACCATATTTAAATTTAGTGATTGACGATTTAGATTCTTTAGCAGGAATAGAAACTAGAATAGAAAGTTTTGCTGATATAATTGAGCAAAATTAAAGTATCTTTTCCTCATATGGGAAATTATTATATTCCTGCTAAGTATTTATTTAATAAGATAGTAGATGTTGAAATTTTAACAGCTCCATTTATAACATCTAAAACTATCGAATTAGGTAGTAAATATAGTCCTGATTTTGTATGTACACCATTCAAATACACACTTGGTACAATGATTGAAGCATTAGATAATGGGGCTAATGTATTAGTTCAATTTGGTGGGGGATGTAGATACGGTTATTATAGTGAATTACAAGAACAAATTTTAAAAGATTTGGGGTATAAATTTGAACTTCATAATTTAATTACTAGTGGTAAAACAAATGTTAAAAGAATATATAAAATAATGAAAAGAATAGATAAAAAATTTAGTATTATAAAAGGTTTATATTATTTATATATAACTAAAAATATGGTTAAATATATGGATAAGATTGATGATTATATAAGAAGAAATATAGGTTTTGAAGTTACTAAAAATAGTTTTTTAAATTTAAACAAAGAGATGTTAAATAGTTTTAGTAAAGTTAATAATTCAATTAGTTTATATATTTTATATAAAAAGTATTTTAAAAAGTTTAAAAAAATAAAAATAAATAAACCAAAAAATTGTTTAAAAGTCGGTGTAATAGGGGAACTATATACATTAATGGAACCTTTTAGTAATTATTATTTAGAAAAAGAATTAGCGTCATTTAATATAGAGATAAAAAGGTTTACTAATGTTAATTATTTATTATTTAAACATCAAAAAACAATTAATAAAGCATTAAATAAATCAAAAAAATATATGAAATATCAATTATCTGCAGATGCTTCTAGTAATGTATTTTGGACTAAATATTTATGTGAAAAAAAGTATGATGGTATTATTCATATTAAATCTAGTTTTTGTACACCTGAAATTGGCGTTATGCCAATAATAGATAAAGTAGCTAGTAATTATAATGTTCCAATTATATATTTTAGTTTTGATGCTAATACAAGTGAAGTAGGAATAAAAACCAGATTGGAAGCATTTTATGATATGATAGAAATGAGGAGAAAATGAATTGTTATTTAGGAATTGATATAGGTAGTATTTCTACCAAGGGTGTAATAATAGATGATAATAATAAAATTATAGCTTCTTCTTATATATGGACAGAAGGAAATCCTATTAATTCAGTAAAAAAATTAGTTAATATTTTAAAAAATAGTCTAGATAAAAAATATGTGGTTAAAGGAATAGGAACAACTGGTAGTGCTAGAAAGTTAATTGGATTATTGTTAGATGCTAATGTTATTAAAAATGAAATAATGGCCCATGCTATTGGGACATTATCAATTTATCCTGATGTTAAAACAATACTTGAAATAGGTGGTCAAGATTCTAAAATTATTTTACTTAACAATGGGATAATTACTGACTATGCAATGAATACTTTATGTGCTGCTGGAACAGGTTCTTTTTTATCAAGTCAAGCTAAAAGATTAAATATAGATATTGAAGATTTTGGTTCTTTAGCTTTAAAAAGTAATAATCCAGTTAAAATAGCTGCAAGGTGTACTGTTTTTGCTGAATCTGATTTAATTCATAAAGCTCAAGTAGGTTATAAAAAAGAAGATATAGTAGCAGGTCTTTGCAAAAGTATTGTATTAAACTATTTAAATAATGTTGGTAAAGGAAAAAAAATAAATTCACCAGTTATATTTCAAGGTGGTGTATCTAAAAATTTAGGTGTTTTAAAATATTTTAAAGAAATTTTAAAAACAGATGTTATAGTTGATTCTAATAGTCATTTAATGGGAGCATTAGGTATAGCAATATTATCTAAAAAAAATAGTGTAGATAAAGTATACGATTTGAATATTCAGGATATTAATTTTGATACAAAAGCTATTGATTGTGGTGGCTGTA
The DNA here is from genome assembly GCA_946488855.1 of uncultured Mycoplasmatota bacterium. Taxonomy (GTDB): domain Bacteria; phylum Bacillota_I; class Bacilli_A; order RF39; family UBA660; genus Faecisoma. Next base: position 77,644 of record CAMLWC010000001.1, on the reverse strand, counting down.
GTAATAATTGTGAGATATTAAGAATTTATAAAGATAATAAATTAATAGATATATGGGGAAATAGATGCGATAAGTATATAAAAAATTAGTTCAAATTTATTTTGAACTTTTTTGTATAATTATTGTCAAAATTACATATTGTAATTAAAAAAGACGTATTTTGTGATATAATTATAAGCGTGGTGGTATGAATGAAATTAAGTATTAATCGAATTGTTTTAGCTATTATATATTTATTAACGATTTTGTTTTTTATTTTTATTATAAGTACTAATATGATTCCTTTAAAGTTTTTAATAGGAATATTTGTAGTACTTTTGTTATTTGATGTTGGTTTATTTTTCTTATTATTTAAAAAGAAAAAAAAGAAAAACATAATTGGATATATAATTGGTGGTTTTTTAGTTATTATTTTATTTGCTTTATTTTATTATCTAAACATAACTTTAGGATTTTTCAAAGGATTTGGATCTAATAAATATAAAGAAGAAAATTATTTAGTATTAGTATTACAGGATAGTAATTTTCAAAAAATAACTGATTTAACTAATATCGGTTATACATCTAATGAATTATCTAATATAAATGAGGCTCTAACTAAATTAAATGAAGAAATTAGTATTGAAAATAAAGAATACGAAAATAATGCTCTATTATTTGATAGTTTAATAAATAAAGAAATTGATTCTGTTTTAATTGAAGAATCTTCAATGTCACTTATATATGAGCAAAATGAAGATTATGAAGGTAAATTTAGAACCATTTATACTATAAATATAAAAACTGAAATAGAGATTACTAAAGAAACCGATGTAACTAATCAAACATTTTCTGTTTATATAAGTGGTATTGATTCATATGGTAGTATTGCCACTGTTTCAAGAAGTGATGTTAACATTGTAGCAACAATTAATCCCAAAACAAAACAAATATTATTAATTTCCGCTCCTCGTGATTATTATGTTCAATTAAGAGGAACTACTGGTTATAAAGATAAACTAACTCATGCTGGCTTATATGGCGTTGAAACTTCAGTTGGAACTTTAGAAGATTTGTTAGATACAGATATTAATTATTATTTCCGTGTTAATTTTTCATCTTTAGAAAAAATAGTCGATGCTTTAGGTGGAGTAGATGTATATTCAAAATATAGTTTTACTAGTTCTAAAGCAACTGGTGGTACATATTATTTTTCTAAAGGTTATAATCATATGAATGGTAAACAAGCATTATCTTTCTCTCGAGAAAGAAAAGCTTTACCTGGTGGTGATAGAGCACGTGGCATAAATCAGCAAGCTGTCATTGATGGTATAATAAGAAAAGCTACTAGTCCAGCAATTATAACTGGATATAGTAAGATATTAAAATCTTTAAATGGTACTTTCCAAACTAATATGAGCGATAGTGACATGCAAAAATTAATTAAAATGCAATTAAATGATATGGCGAGTTGGAATATTACTAGTTATAATTTGGATGGTAGTGATGGTAGTGAATATACATATTCTTATCCAACACAAGAATTATATGTAATGAATCCAGATGAAGAAACAGTAACAGAAGCTCAAAATTTAATTGATAAAGTAATAGCAGGTGAATTATTAGAAAGTAGTTATGATAAAGAAGCTAGTGATGTTAACAATCCTGTTTATGTTGAACCTAAACCAGATCCAAAACCAGAAGAACCTAGTTCCAATGGTGAATTACCGGTAATTAGTTTTGATGAAACACCTTTGGTAATTATAAAAGGGCAAAAAATTGATTTATTAAGTGATGTAACAGTAACTGATAAAGAAGATGGAACATTAATTCCAAATGTCAATATAACGGATACTAGCATCTTAGTTGAGGGTAAACATATTATAACTTATTCAGTAATCGATAGTGACAACAATAATGTTACTAAAAATAGAACTATTATTGTTAAATTAGACTTAAATGGTGATGGAATTCCAGATGATATTGTAACTCCTTCTGAATAATATTTGACAAATATTAAATATTTTGTTAAAATTATTTACATTGAAAACGAAGAAGAGAAATAGTAATAAAATTAATTATTTATAGTGAGTTATCGGTTGGTGGAAGATAATAATAATATTTTATGAACGCGTCTTGGAGTTTTAAAGCAGATCTGCTATAAAGATTAAAGAGTATAGGTTTCTATAAAATAAGGTGGTACCGCGATTCATTCGTCCTTATGTTATAGGGACTTTTTAATTTGAAAGGATGATTTTATGTATAAAGATTATATTACTAAATTGGTGAAAGAAATAATTAAAGATAAAGAAATTATAGTTGAAACACCTCCTAAGCCTAATATGGGAGATTATAGTGTTCCATGTTTTACATTTAAAGATGAAAACAATAAAAATCCTTTAGAAATAAGTAAAATGATTAAAGAAAATATTAAAGATGAAGAAAATATATTTTCAAAAATCGATGTAATGGGACCTTATGTTAATTTTTATTTAAATTATGATAAAGTAAGTAATGTTATTAAAGATATAATTAATAATAAAGAATATGGTTCTTTAAATCAAGGACATAATGATGCATTATTAATAGAACATACATCAATTAATCCTAATGCAGAACCACATATGGGAAGATGTCGTAATAGTTTAATTGGCGATTTTTTAGCTCGTTTATTTGCATTTACTGGCTATAAAGTAGAAAGACATTATTTTATTAATGATCTAGGTAAAAAAATAGCATTATTAGTAATTGGCGTTGAAAAATATGGTTTAAAAGATGATTCTTTTAAAAGTATTTTAGATGTTTATGTTAAAATTTCTAATGATGCTAAAACAGATAGTTCATTAGAACAACAAGCTTTTGATTATTTAGAAATGGTTGAAAGTGGTAATGAAGAAATGATTGGTAAATTTAAATTAATTACCGATAAATGTGTTAAAGGACAGATGAAAATATTTGATGATTTAGATATTTATTTTGATGTATTTACTCATGAATCTGATTATGTATATAATAATTATTTAACTAATATTTTAAATAAATTAGATGAAAAAGGAAAACTTAGAATAGATGAAAATGGAAGAAATTATGTTGATTTAAGTGGTTACGATATTCCAACTAAAGAACCTGTTTTAGTTTTGACTAGATCAAATAAAACTTCATTATATCCAATTAAAGATATTGCTTATACAATGCATAAAATGGATTTAAATAGTACTAATAATTATATTGTATTAGGTGAAGATCAAGAAGTTTATATGAAACAAATTACTGCAACATTAGATATTTTAGGTTATAAATCGCCTAAATTAATTAGTTATTCATATGTTTTATTGGATGGCGATAAAATGAGTACTTCTAATGGTACATTAGTATTAGTGACTGATTTTATGAAAGCATTAAAAGATAAAATAAAAATAGAATTTAATAATCGAAATTTAGAATGTAGTGATGAAACATTAAAAGTTTTAACTAATGCTTGTATTAAATATACAATGTTAAATGTATCAAAAAATAAAATAGTTAATTTTAATTTTGATAATGCTACAAGTTTTCAAGGTGAATCTGCTATCTACATTTTATATAGTATTGTAAGAATTAATTCTATTTTAAGAAATAATAAATATAATAATGTTGAAATAAAATTAACAGATGAATTAGAATATAAAATAGTTAAAGATTTAATCGAATTTCCAAGTTTAGTAAATGATTTATTAAAAACAGCAGAACCAGTATTGTTAACTAAATATATCTTTAATTTAACGCAAAAATTTTCTTCATATTATGAAAAAGTAAATATAAGTAATATAGAAGATGAACAAATTAAATATTCTAAATTAATGTTATTAGAAGCAATTAAAATAGTTTTAACTAATGGACTTAGTATATTAGGAATTAAAACAATTGAAAAGATGTAAACTCATAAGAGTTTTTTTCTATTTAGGGGAGGTTATATATGGATAAAATAAATGATTTTTATATTTATTTAAGTACAATTTTAGATATTAATGTTAAGTATGTTAGTTTAATACTTAATACCATTTTATGTTATATAATTTTATTAATTTTGAGAAATATAATAAAAATAATTATCAAATTTATTATAAAAAACGAAAGAAAACATTATATATATATTCAAAATTTAAAAATAATTTTTAATATTATTTATATTGTTTTATTATTATTTATATGGGAAAATTATATTAAAAATTTAATTACATTAATAAGTTTTTTATCAGCAGCATTTGCTATTGCTTTAAGAGATATAATATTAAATTTCTTTTGTGGAGTATATATTAAAATAAAAAAAATATTTAAAATAGAAGATAGAATTCAAATTGAAGATATTAAAGGTGATGTTACCAATATATCTTCTTTAGAATTTAGTATATTAGAAGTTGATAATAATCATGAAAATGGTCAATCTACTGGAGTTATGGTTACTTTTCCGAATTCAGTAATTTTTTCAAAACCAATAAAAAATTATACTAAATTATTTAAATATATTTGGGATGAAATGATTATAAAAGTTCCAATTGATTGTGATTTAGTAAATACTAAAAAAGAACTATATAGAATAATTAATAGCAATGAAATAGTAAAATTAATTCCTAAAAAAATGGAAAAACAAATAAATCATACTAACGATGATTTTAGAGTTTATTATAATAAGTTTGAACCAATCATATATACTAGGGTAGTTGATGATTATATTGAATTAACAATTAGATATTTAATTCATCCTAAAAAAGCTAGATATGTAAATAGTGTTATATGGAATAATATTTTAACTGCTTATAAAGATAAAAAAATAGATTTATATGTTAAAAAATAAATTGTATGACATAATTAATATGGTGATAGTATGAATATACTTGAAAATGATAATTTACAAAGTCTTATTTTAAAATCATTAAAGTCAAATTATGATTTTAGTTATTTTTGTCAATTATTTAAAGAAAATAAATTTTTTGAGTATTCTGCAAACTTATCTAATAAGGATAAATTTAATATTATATTTTTTATAAAATTAATTAAAAAAAATGGTGAATACTTGATTCAAAGCGGTGATAGTGAATTTTATAATGAAATAAAAAACTGGCAAAGTAATTTGTTTGATAAATTAAATGAAGGTAAAATAACACCATCTGAATTAGAATTTGCTATAAAATTGATAGCAGATAGTATAACAAATAATGAAAAACTAGATAAAAATTTAATAATTAAATTAAGTGAAAATTATATTTTGAAATCACCACTAATGATACCCGAAGAATTACCAATTTTGTTATTATATAATTTTTATTTAATTAATCAGTTTACTAATTCAAAATATAAAATTTCTTTTACAACTGACATTTATGCATTTGCTAAAATAAATTATTCAGAACATCCAGAAACTGTATTTATAAATTATGAATTCTATTATCAACTTTTTGAATTAAATCAAATAACAAAACAAGATTATTTGGAAATGTTTTGCTACCAAACATTTGCTTTGTTACACGAATTCAAACATTTAAAACAATTTGAGTATATGAATAATCACGATGATGAATATGCTAAAGCAATTGGATTAGAAATGTGTGTTGTTAACTATGATTATGATTTTTATCAAGAAAATCATGATATGTTTTTTTAGAAAGAGAAGCAAATAATTTTGGATATGAAAATTTAGAAAAATTTTGTCATAATTTATTATCACAAGATTATATTCAAAAGTTTATTAAATTGTCAAAAGAAAAAACATTATCTAATAAACTATCAAAAGAAGAATTTAAGGCTAGATATGATGAAATGTGCTTTAAAATTACAGAATTAATTTCATCTGATGATAAGAAACCAAATTTTTAAATTATATTAAGGAGAAGTAATATGATGTGTGATGATTATGTAGTTTTTGATATTGAAACAACAGGATTAAATAAAGATTTTGATAAAATAATTGAAATCGGAGCTTTAAAATATAGAAATAATGTTTTGATAAGTGAATTTAATTATTTAATTAATCCTAAAATAAAAATACCGGAAATAATAACTACTATAACAGGAATTAAAGATGAAGATTTAATAAATGAAGATACCATTGATATTGTTTTACCTAAATTTATTGATTTTATTGAAGATTTACCATTGATTGCACATAATAGTGAATTTGATTTAGGATTTATTAATGTTAATTTAAAATTGCTGGGTATGGATAAGTTAAATAATAAAAATATTGATACGTTATTATTAGCAAAAAAATATCTACCTCAAATGCATAATTATAAATTAGAAACATTAAAAAAATATTTTAAAATTAATCAAGTATCACATCGAGCAGTAGGGGATTGTTATACTGCTAATTATGTTTATCAAGAATGTAAAAAAAGATATGTTAGATAACATATCTTTTTTATTCAAGTGGTTTTAATCCTAATTTTCCTTTTAATGAATTATATAATGCTTCAGCACCAATAATTGATATAAAGCCACACCATAATGAATTGATTATTCCTAAATCAGTAAATGAAATACCAAATAAAAATCCGATTATAAATTCAATTATTGCAAAAATTAAATTATTTATAATATTAAATTTGCTTTTTAAAAATTGAATTGCTTGTGTAGCTATAAAACCAGATGTAATAGAAGAAGTAATAATACTCATAAATAAATCAATATTCATCATTCATCAACCTTTCCCATTTATCTTTTATAAAAGAATTACCTTTTAAATCATTAATATAGTGATCATATATTTCATAAGCTCTATTTTTTTGACAATCTGTTATTTTTTCTTTATTTTCTATTCTTGCTAAAAAATCAACTAAAAAATTTTTACATTGATTTTTTTCTAATTCATTCATTTTTTTATAAATTGGATTAAATATTTTATTAATGTTAGATAATATAACCCCAACTGCCACTATTAAAGATGAAATTTTAATAAGTAAATCTATAATATTCATTTTTAATCACCTATATTAAATTATGATAAATAAAACAAATGGATAATTTATTTTAACCAGTTTCCTTTACATTAATATTATTTTTTTATATAATTAAAATAGGAGATGAATAGTATGAATAAAATTTTAAAAAATGGTTTTACTTTGATTGAATTATTAGGAGTATTAATATTATTAGCCGTAATAGCGTTAATAACATTTCCAATAATAGATAAAGTATTATCTAATGCGAAAAATGAAGCATACGAAAGACAAAAAGATAGTATTGTAGAAGCAGCAAGAATATATGTAACTACTAATGGAAATTATAATACAAACAAAACACAATTAAGTTTTCAAACATTAATAAATGCAGGATATTTAAAAGAAGGAGATTAGATCCAAGAGATTCATCCAAAGAAATGCCTGGATGTGTAATATACAATTGGAGTGAATCCAAAAATCAATATATGTATGAATATAGTGAAGATTGCGCCATTGAAACACCTGGAGAATGTTTTACTTATAAAGATACTACATTAGTTGATTCATTTAACATAAATTATGATGAATGTATAACTTATATGACTAATATAAAAATGCCTGAAGATATGATAGCCCCAATTTGTAGTGGCGAAAGCGCTGATGGTTTGACTTTAAAATCAGCAATAGAAGAAGGGATTTTAGATATTAGCGAATTAAAATCAAATAATGTAATAACAAATATAGTTGAAACAACAGGAATAGAAATAACAGGATATGATAATACTTGTGGTGGAATGGATGTAATATTACCAAGTAATATTGATGGAAAAGATATCGTTAGTATTGGAACGTTATCTTTTGGACAGGATATGGGGTATAATAATAATAATAACATATTTTTAATTTCTAATGAAGAAGAAAAATTTGAAATAAATAGTATTGATATGAGTAATTGCATAAATTTAAAAAAAATAAGTGATGAAGCATTTTGGGGAAATAACTTAACTAACGTATCAATGTCAAATAGTGTAACATATATAGGAGATCGTGCTTTTTCAGGTAATCAATTAACAAATGTAACTATTCCTGATAGCGTAGATACAATAATGTATAATGCGTTTTCAGAAAATAAGTTAACTGACGTAATCATAGGAAGTAATGTAATAATAATTGAAATAGGTGCTTTTGCTAAAACACCATATTCCAACTCAAATTTAACTACAATCACAAATAAAACAGGTAAAACATTTGATTGGGGAAATATAATAAATGGTGAAACTGGTTTTAATTTTGAAACAGGAACAGTAGTTAATAGTACTGGAAACGTTGAAATAACAAAATAATATTTTAAAGAAAATATATTATAATTATTTTCTTTTTTTTGTTAAATAATTAAATTTTAATTTAAACAAATTCCTTTACTTTATTAAGTTTTTTTTGTATAATTAGTATGGTGGAAGGTATGCAAGAAAGATTAATTTGGTTATTAGAAGATAAATTAAATATTATTAAAAATAAAACAATATTAATTATAGGATTAGGCGGGGTTGGAAGTTATGCTTTAGAGACTTTAGCTAGAACTTATTTTAATAAATTAATTATTGTTGATAATGATAAAATTGATATATCTAATTTGAATAGACAATTAATGACTAATATTGATAATGTAGGATTATATAAAACTGATGTATGGTTTGATAGAATTAAAAAAATTAATCCAGAATGTGATGTTATTAAAATTACTGAATTTATTACGAAAGATAATTTAAATTTATTATTTAAATATAAAGTTGATTATGTAATTGATGCTTGTGATACTTTAGAAGCAAAAAAAGAAATAATAAAGTATTGTTTGAAAAATAAAATTAAGTTTATTTCATCGATGGGAATGGCTAATAGAATTGATGCTAGTAAAATTAAAATTAGTTACTTAGATAAAACTAGTTATGACCCTTTAGCTAAAAAATTAAGGAATTTAATAAAAAAAGAAAATATTAAAGGTAAAATACCAGTTGTTTATAGTGAAGAGCAACCTTTAAAAAGTAATAAACTAGGTTCTATTAGTTATGTTGTAGGAACAGCAGGTTTATTATGTACTAATTATGTTATAAATGATATTTTAAAAGAGGTTAATGATGAAAGAGTTAATAAAAATAATTAAAAATTTAGATGGCAAAGTTTTAGGCATAGGTCTAGATGAAAAATTAACTAAAGAAATTGATGATAACAATAAAATTTTAGAATGTAATTTATTAAATTCTTATACAAAAGGTAAAAATAAATTTAGTTTATTTAATAAAACTATAAATATTAAAAAAATAAGAAAAATATTTAAAAAGAAAAATGTAAATTATATTATTTGTAATTATGATGAGATAAGTAAATATTTTAATACATTTATTAAAGATAGTATTTATATAAACAATAAAAAAATATATTATTTTGGTAATGTTGATATTGAATTATTAAAGTATAGATATAATAGATATGATACTAATATTGTTATTAAAAATAAAAATTTAATTGAGATTGATACTAGTAAAGCAAAAAATAATTTTTTTAAAGACATATATTATCGAATAAAAGATTTTAAAGATAAATTAATTGAATTAATCGGTGATATTTTAATGAATTAGGAGGATAATTATGAAAAAAGGGTTTACGTTAGCTGAGTTATTAGGAGTAATTACAATATTGGGAGCTTTGATGCTAATAATTATACCACTTGTATCAACAGCCATTAGAAGTGCTAATGAAGAATTGTATGATAGTCAAATTGAAAATATAAAATTAGCTTTAGAGTCATGGATGAGTGATAATCAAAAACCTAATGTAGGTGAATCTATAACTTTAAGTTTAAGTCAGTTGAAAGAAGCAGGATTAGTTGAATTAGATATTAAAAATCCTAAAACAAAAGAATTATTTCCAAATGATATGGTTTTAAAAATAACAAATAACAATGGAATTATTGAGTATATTGTTAATGAAAATGGAAGTAATACTAAAGATTATAATTCGATTACTAGTATTAAAGTTAATGGTGATGTATTAGATTATGTTGAAATAGGAACTGATAGTTATAATGATTTAGGAGTAACAGCAAAAGATTCAAATAATAATCCAGTTAATGATTTTACTATTACAACAACACCAACTTTAGATTTAAACAAAAAAGGTAGTTATTTAGTGACATATAAAACTACTGATAATGTTGCATATCGAACTATTGTTGTAAGAGATACTAAAGGTCCAGAAATAACATTTAATAATAATTTAGAAATGACTTATGATCAATCTAGAACCTATGATTTTAAATCAGATATAACTGTTACCGATAATAGTAATGAAGAAGTTAGTGTGACTGTTGAAACTAATATTAAACCTTTAGCAGGTAATTATACAGTTAAGTATATTGCCAAAGATTCGTCAGGTAATGAAACAATTAAATTAAGAAAAGTAACAATAAAGGAGTAAGCATTATGTATTTAAAAGCAATTAAAGCACATGGATTTAAATCGTTTGCTGATAAGACAATTATTGAATTAGATAACAAAATAACAGGTATTGTTGGCCCTAATGGTAGTGGTAAAAGTAATGTTGTTGATGCAGTAAGATGGGTATTAGGTGAACAATCAGTAAAGTCATTAAGAGGAGATGGAAATATGACAGATGTCATATTTTCTGGTAGTAAATCAAGAAATCCATCTAATGTGGCTTCTGTTACTTTAGTATTTGATAATACTGATAAATATTTATCTTTAGAATTTAATGAAGTAGCAATTAAAAGAAGAGTTTATAAAGACGGTAGTAATGAATATTTTATCAATAATGAAAAAGTAAGATTAAAGGATATAACTAATTTATTATTAGATAGTGGTGTTGCTAAAGAAAGTTTTAATATTATTTCACAAGGTAAAATTGAAGAAATATTATCTAATAAACCTGATGATCGAAGAATTATTTTTGAAGAAGCTTCTGGAGTTTTAAAATATAAAAGAAGAAAAGAAGATGCACTAAGGAAATTAGATAAAACACATGATAATATGAATCGAATAAATGATATTATTAATGAATTAGAAGATAGAATTGAACCATTAAAAGAACAAAAAGAAAAAGCATTAAAATATAAAGAATTAAATATAGATTTAGAAAATATTGAAATAGCTTTGATAAGTGAAGATATAACTAATTTAAATTTTGATTATCAAAATAATAAAAATAAAATTGAAGATTTAAAATTAGAAATATCTAAATTAACAACTGATAATAGTACTCATGAAGTAAAAATAGAAGAGTATAAGAAAAACATTATTAATTTAGATGTTGAAATAAAAAAATATCAAGATTATTTAATTAAATTAACTACTGATGTCGAAAAAATAAATAGTCGTAAAGCTATTATTTTGGAAAGACAAAAATATAATGTCGAAAATAGTAAAGTTCATGAAAATTTAGTATTGTTAAAAGAAAAAGAATTAAAACTAAATACTGAATTAAACAATATTAAAAATGAAAAAATAATAATTGAAAATGAAATAATTGAATTAAATAAAAAAATTGATAATTTAAATATTGAGTTAAATAATGTTAAAAATAGTAAAAATAAATTAAATATAGATTTACAAAATAATTTAAAAAATCAAAATAATTTAAATTTACAAATTGAATCATTAAAATATAGTATTGATAATAATAGTAGTTTACCAATATCAGTTAAAAAAGTATTAGATAATCCTAAATTAAGAGGAATTCACGATATAATTGGTAATTTATTTGATGTTTCTGAAAAATATTCTTTAGCCATTTCTACAGTGTTAGGTGTTTCTTCTACTAATATTGTTGTTGATAATGAAGTGTGTGCTAAAGAAGCAATTAATTATTTAAAAGAAAATAAATTAGGTCGAGCCACTTTTTTTCCTTTAAATATTATTAATCCTAAAGGAATTGATATGGAAATAAATTTACCTGGCTTTATTGATATTGCCAGTAATTTAATTAAATATGATTCAAAATATTCTAATATAATATTAAATCAATTAGGTAATGTGTTAGTTGTAGATAATATTGATAATGCAAATATAATTGCTAAACATATTAATTATAGATATAGAATAGTTACTTTAGATGGTGAATTATTACATGTTGGTGGTTCATTAACAGGTGGTAATACAATTAAATCAAGGAATATTATTTTAGAAAAATATGAGTTAGAAAATAAAATAAAAGATGCTAAAATAATTTCTGATAATATAAGTAAAATAGAAGAAAAATTAAATGATATTGATAATAAATATAAAGAAATAGAAGATAAAATTTATTTAGTTAATAAAGAAAAATTAAATAAAGATGTACTATTAGATAATTATAAAAAAGAAATAATAACTAAAGAAGAAAATTTAAAAGAAACAACTTATGAAATAATGGGTAATAATAATATATTAGATAACAAATTAAAAGATGAAGAACAACAAGTATTGAAAGAATATTATGAAACTTTAGAAAATAAAAATAAAGTTAGTTTATATTTAAATAGTTTATTAAAGAAAAAAGAAGAATTGAATAGTGAATTATCTGATTATGAATTAACTGTAAAAAAAGAAAATAGTTTATTTAATGAAAAGAAAGAAGAATTAAATGGATTAGAAATATCTGTTAATAGGTTAGATGTTAAAATAGACAATCTATTAAATACTTTATCTGAAAATTATTCTATTACTTATGATACAGCTATAACTAGATATAAATTAGATATGGATATTGAAATTGCTAGAAACAAAGTTAATAGTTTAAAAAGACAAATTAAAGAAATTGGAATGGTTAATTTAGGAGCTATTGAAGAATTTGATACAGTTAATGAAAGATATGAATTTTTAATTAGTCAAAGGGATGATTTAACTAAAGCAGAAAACACTTTATTAGAAATTATATCTGAAATGGATAAAGTAATGGAAAAAGAATTTATTAAAACATTTAAAGTTATTAAAGAAAATTTTAATATCACTTTTAAAGAATTATTTAAAGGTGGTACTGCCGATTTAAAATTAACTGATCCAAATAATATTTTAGAAACAGGTATTGAAATAATTGCTTCACCTCCAGGAAAAAAATTAACCACTATTTCATTATTATCAGGTGGCGAAAAAACATTTACAGCAATCAGTTTATTATTTGCTATATTAAAATCAAAACCAGTTCCATTTTGTATATTAGATGAAGTAGAAGCTGCTTTAGATGATGTTAATGTTGATTCATTTGGTAAATATGTATGTAATTTAAAAGACAAAACCCAATTTATTATAATTACACATAAGAAAAAAACGATGGAATATGTCGATACTTTGTATGGTATTACAATGCAAGAATCTGGTGTTAGTAAATTAGTAAGTGTTAAATTAGAAGAAATAAAATAAGTTTCTTCTTTTTTATTCTAAAAATATAATAATATATCAACAAAATTATAATTTATAAAATTAATATACGCAAAAAGAGAAAAATATTTTTCTCTTTTTTATATGATTTTTGTTAATGATTAATATATATATAATTTTAAATTAATCTAATTTCATTTTCATTAAAGAATGGTTTATCTTTATTAATTCTATCATAAAATAATATTCCGTTTAAATGATCTATTTCGTGTTGGAAAGCTATCGATAATTCTTCTCTTGCTCTTACTTTTATTTTATTACCATCAATATCATATCCTTCAACTGTAACTCTTGCATATCTTGGGACATGTCCTTCTACTTCACGATTAACTGAAAGACATCCTTCACCAACATCAGCAGCAATCATTTCATTTGAATAAGATATTATCTTAGGATTAACAAAGACATATTCATCAAAAACGCCATCTTCAACTTCATGAACTATAATTATTATTCTTTTATTTAAGCCTAATTGTGGAAATGCTAGACCCATACCTGGTCTTAATTCATATTTTTCAGCTAAGTTTTCTATTTGACTATAAGTCAATTCATCGATAGCTCTTTTTATTAAATCTTTATCTTCATTTGATAAAGGAAAAGTGGCATCTTTACTAATCATTCTTAATCTTTTATCTTTTTCATCTAATATATTTAATTTTTTAAACATAAGACCAACTCCAATAACAACAAGTATTTTACCACAAAATTAAAAAAAATCAAAATAAAAGGAAGATTATCTTCCTTGACATGGTGATTGAGTGTGGCAGCCACAGTTGTTTTCAAATGCTCGAGCACCAATGATTATTACTAATAAAATAAATAAAACTAAAATAATAGCAGCTCCATATCCAGAACCGTTTCCATAGCTGTATGGTTGACCATATCCATAGCCGCTATATCCTCCGTAGTAATACATATAATTACCTCCTTCTAGCTAATATATTTTATTATTATTTAGATAATTTGTTCATTTAAAATACCTAAATTTAAACATTTAAAATACCTAAATTTAAACATTTGTATTTTCAAATTAATAAATATGTGATATTATATTATAAGGTGGAAGGTATGAAAAAGTTCTTAAAAAACCTTAAAGATTTATTTAGTAAAATGGATAAACTTTTATTTGTTGTTACTATTTTATTTTTCTTGTTTGGTTTATTAAATATAGTTACAGCTTCAAGTCGTGAAGCTGTAGTTAGATATGAAGTTTCGGCTTATCATTATTTCTTTAAACAATTACAAATGTTAATAGCTGGTCTTATTGGTTCCTATATTATTTTAAATATGAAAACAAAAGTATATAAAAATTTAATATGGTTTGCTTATATATTTGTTTTAGGATTAGTAATATTGTTATTTCCATTTGGAAAAGAGGTCAATGGTGCGACTAACTGGTTACCAATTCCAGGATTTGGAACGTTGCAACCTAGTGAATTTGCTAAACCAGTAATGATAGTTTTATTTTCTATATTATTTGAACAAAATTATCGAATCTTAAATTCTGATAATCCAAAAAGATGGTCTAAAATAAGTTTAATTTTATTAATTGCTGGATTAATTCCTGTATTAACTTTTAGTCAAAAAGATTTAGGCGGGGCCTTAATTATGATGGGAATATTTGGGGTTTTATTTTTAGCTAGTCCCATTAGAAGGATTGATAAATTAAAAATAATTGGTTTAATGTTTGGACTTTGTATAGTAGGTATGTCAGCAGTAGTTATGAAGCAAGGATATTTATTGAGTGACGCTCAAACGTCAAGATTTGATTTTTTTAATCCTTGTTCAAAGTATGAAACTACTGGTTATCAAATATGTAATGGTTTTATTGCTTTAAATGATGGTGGTTTATTTGGATTAGGAATTGGAAAAAGTAAACAAAAATATTCATATATTCCAGAACCTCATACAGATAGTATATTTGCTATTATTGGTGAAGAATATGGTGCAATAAAATGTAGTTTTATATTTTTGGCTTATATATTTGTTTTATTTAGAATACTTAAAATTTCTACTAATGCAACAACAATTAGAGGAAGATATATTTGTTTAGGTATTGCTACATATATATTCTTACATATATTTATTAATTTAGGTGGTTTATTTGGTATAATTCCATTAACAGGAGTACCGCTTCCATTTTTATCTTATGGTGGAACATTCGCAATTAGTTTAATGTGCTCTTTAGCTGTTGTTCAAAGAGTACATATAGAAAATAAAATAGAAAAATTTAAATTAAATCATTAAAATGACAAAATTTTGATGATTTTTTTTTTATAATTTAAATAGAGGTGATAATTATACGAAAATATATTTAGATTTAATAATGATTTTAAATTTTATATTTGATTTTTTGTTATTACTTGCTATTTCTATATTACTTAGAAGAAATGTAAGTATTTATAAAATAATAAGTGGATCTTTTGTAGGCGGAATTAGTATTTTGTTTTTATTTGTGAGTAATTCGTTATTATTATTCTTATATAAAATAATTATAAGTATTGTTATGGTTATAATAAGTTTTGGTTATAAAAATATTAAGTATACTTTAAAAAATATATTATATCTATATATGACTAGTATTGTTTTAGGTGGATTTTTATATTTTTTAAATGTCGAGTTTTCATATAAGCAATATGGTATTATATTTATAAATAATGGTTTATCAATTAATTTTATTTTTTTAATCATATTTAGTCCAATTATTATATATATTTATATTAAACAAGGATTATGGCTGAAAAATAATTATAGTAATTATTATAAAATAAATATTTACTATAAAAATAAAAAATATTTATTTAATTCATTTTTAGATACCGGTAATAATTTAGTTACACCTATAACAAATAAACCAGTTATCTTAATTGATAAAGAAATAAAAATAGATAATTTTTTTTATATTCCTTATAAATGTGTGAAAGGTGATGGATTAATAAAATGTTTTAAAGTAGATAAAATCGAAATAGAAGGAATGGTTAAAAATAATGTTATTGTTGGTATATTAACAGATAAAATAAAAATTGATGGTGTTGATTGTCTTTTAAATAAAAAAATATTGGAGGGATAAATTGTTAACAAAATTAAAGAATTTAATTATAAAATTATTTACACAAGAAGTTTTTTATGTTGGTAGTGCAGATAAATTACCAGCTCCTTTATCAAAAGAAGAAGAAATATTATATGTTACTAAATCGATGGATGGTGATGAATTCGCTCGTGCTAAATTGATTGAACATAATTTAAGGTTAGTAGTTTTTTTAGCTAAAAAATATGAAAATACCAAAGTCGATTTAGAAGATTTAGTAAGTATTGGTACTATCGGCTTAATTAAAGGTGTTAACACTTATAAATTAGATAAAAATATTAAATTAGCTACTTATGCTTCACGTTGTATTGATAATGAAATATTGATGTTTTTAAGAAAAAATAAAAAAAGAAAAGGTGAAGTTAGTTTTGAAGATAGTTTGAGCTATGATGCGGAAGGAAATGAACTTCACTTAGAAGATATCTTAGGTACTGAACCTGATATAGTGACTAAAGGTTTAGAAGAAGAAACTAATAAAAAATTATTATATAATGAAATAAATAATTTAAATAAAAGAGATAAAGAAATAATGATTTTAAGATATGGATTGTACGACAATGAAGAAAAAACACAGAAAGAAGTTGCTGAAATGTTAGGTATATCGCAATCATATATTTCTAGAATAGAAAAAAAGGTTATCAGGAGACTTAAAAGAATAAATAGTTAAGTCTTTTTCTCTTGACAAGGAATTAATAATAGTGTATAAATTATATTCGAGGAGTGATGATATTGAAATTAGTTATTGTTGAGTCCCCAAGTAAAAGTAAAACAATTGAAAAATATCTAGGTAAAGATTATGAAGTATTATCTAGTAAAGGTCATATAAGAGATTTATCTACAAAAGGAAAATATGGATTAGGTGTTGATATTGAAAATGATTTTAAACCTGATTATATTACAATTAAAGGTAAATCCAAATTAATAAATGATTTAAAAAAAGAAGTTAAAAAAGCTGATTTTGTCTATCTTGCAACCGATCCCGATCGTGAAGGAGAAGCAATATCTTGGCATTTATTTGACACATTAAAATTAAAAGATGAAAATTATCAAAGAATAGTATTTAATGAAATAACTAAAGATGCAGTTATTAATTCTTTTAAACATGCTAGAAAAATTGATCAAGATTTAGTTAATAGTCAAGAAACAAGAAGAATATTAGATCGAATAATCGGTTTTAGGTTAAGTAAATTAATGCAAGCAAAAACTGATGGTACTAGCGCTGGTAGAGTACAAAGTGTAGCACTTAAATTAATTGTCGATAAAGAACGTGAAATTAATAAATTTAATCCAGAAGAATATTGGACAATTACAGGTGTATTTAAAGATTTTGAAGCAGATTTATTTAATTATAATAATAAAGATATAAAAATAAAAAATGAAGCAGAAGCTAACGAAATATTAGATAAATTAGGTAATACATTTAAAATAGTTAGTGTTGATAAGAAAAATAAGAATAAAAAATCTAATCCACCTTTTATTACAAGTACATTACAAAGATTAGCTTCTAATAAACTAGGATTTAATGCGAAAAAAACTATGTCTTTAGCCCAAAAATTATATGAAGGTATCGAACTTAAAGACGAAACAGTTGGACTTATTTCTTATATGAGAACTGATTCTGTAAGATTATCTGATGAATTTATTAAGTCAACATATGGTTATATTAAAGATAAATTTGGTGAAGAATATATTGGTTATGTTAAATCTAACAAAAGTATGGATAACGTTCAAGATGCTCATGAAGCTATTAGACCAACTAGTATAAATAGAACACCTGAATCAGTTAAACCTTATTTATCTAATGATGAATATAAATTATATAAAATGATTTATTATCGTGCTTTAGCTAGTTTGATGAAAGATGCAACTACTATTAATACTACTGTCATTTTAGATAATAATAATTATCAATTTAAAGCAACAGGACAAATCATTGATTTTGATGGGTATTTAAAAGTTTATAGTGATTATGAAGATACTAAAGATAAGATATTACCACCTTTAGAAACTTATAATTCAAATGTATTGGTATCTAATGAAATAACTAAGGAACAACATTTTACTAATCCTCCAAGTAGATATACTGAAGCAAAATTAATTGAGGAAATGGAAAAATTAGGTATAGGGAGACCTAGTACTTATGCGACAACTATGGAAACATTAAAACAAAGAAATTATGTAACAATTGAAGATAAAAAATTTATTCCAACAGATATTGGTATTGAAATAACTGATAAATTACAAGAATGCTTTAGTCATTTAATCAATGTTGAATATACTGCTAATATGGAAAATGATTTAGATAAAATCGCTGAAGGTAAAGAAAATTGGGTTAAAACTTTAAGAGATTTTTATAATGATTTTGAACCAGCTTTAAAAAATGCTTTTGATTTATTACCTAAAAAAGAAGCAACTAAAACAGGTGAAGTATGTCCAGAGTGTGGTAGTGATTTAGTAATTAGAAAAGGAAAATATGGTGAATTTACTGCTTGTAGTAATTATCCAAATTGTAAATATATTAAGCCAAGTGAAGTAAAAGAAATTATCGATTGCCCTAATTGTGATGGTAAGATAATTGAGAAAAAAAGCAAAAAAGGAAAAGTATTTTATGGATGTAATAATTTTCCTAAATGTAAAACTGCTTTTTGGGATATGCCTATTAATGAGAAATGTCCAAAATGTAATAGTTTATTAACTATTAAAGGCAAAAAAATTAAATGTTCTAGTTGTGATTATGTTAAAGAAGATTAAATTCTTCTTTTTTTCTTGACTATATAATATTATTTTTGTATACTTTAAATGGTGATAGTATGGAAAGAACATTAAGTCTAGTTTTAGATAGTGACGGATATAAAAGTTTAACTTTGATGAAAGCAGATAGTATTGAAATAGATGATTTTACAATCAAAAAATTTGAGGATTCGGAACAAATTAGAAAATATTATCAAAAGGAAATTGAAAAATATTTAGAAGAAAATAAAAATTATGTAGAAGCTGTTACTAATCAAACAGGTAAAAAATTTAGAGGAAGAATTGTTATTTTAGAAGCAAATGAAAAAGATTCATCACTTTATTTTATAGAAAAAAGAGTTTTGTATAAAAAACATTTAGTTGCTTTTAAAGAAATGGTTAATGATAAAGCTACAATGTTAAAATTTTTACAGTTAGAAAAAATAGGTTTTAATAAATATGGGTTTAGAAAATTAATATCACCATTTTTAACAAGAGAAATAATTACGACTAATTACAAAGTCAAAAGTAGAGTAGATTTTATTAGAATAGAAATAAAAAAGAATAAAAAGAATTTTTATGATATTCTAAGAATAATAATCAAGGCATATGAGATTGAAAGAAAAAAAAGAAATCTTCCAACAATTGATGAGATTTATAAAAAAAATAAAAACAATCTTACAAAATCATTTCCTAATTGTGAAGCAACAATTAAAGATTTTTATTTAATTGATGGTTTTTCATATCCTATTGATGATATACCTTTTGACTTAGATCAATTAAAAAATTTAGATTCAGAATATAAACCAGATGGATTAGGTCCTGATGAAAGAATTAGATAATTTTTATAAATATTTGGATAGTAAAGGTTATTCTAGCAATACGATTTCAAGTTATAAAAAAGATTTAAATCAATTTATAAAATTTTCAAAATGTAAAATTGATGTTGATTATAGTTTTATTAGATCTTATTTGCAATTTCTGCATAATAAAAAATATACTAATAAAAGTATTGCTAGACATATTAGTAGTTTAAAAAGTTTTTATAAATATTTAACTAAAAATGAGATTGTTAAAGATAATCCATGTTTATTATTAAGTAATCCTAAAATTGAAAAAAAATTACCTAATTATATTAATTATAATGATTTAGAAATATTATTTAATATTCCAGATAAAGATGATATTTTAGGATTAAGAAATTTACTTATTTTAGAACTTTTATATTCAACTGGAATAAGAGTGAGTGAATTAGTTAATATTAAATTAGATGATATTGATTTTGACAATAAACGAATTTATATTTTGGGTAAAGGAAATAAAGAAAGATATGTTTTATTCGGCAAAATATGCAATGATATATTAATGGAATATTTAGAAAAAAGTAAAAATAAATTAAATAAGAATAGCGATTATCTATTATTAAATAAATTTGGTAATAAGATAACTGATAGAGCAATTAGAATGATTATTGATGATATAGTTAAAAAAAGTAGTTTAAAATTAAATATATCACCACATACATTAAGACATACTTTCGCAACACATTTATTAAATGAAGGTGCGGATTTAAAAATAGTACAAGAATTATTAGGACATGAAAATATATCGACTACTGGTATATACACTCACGTTTCTAATGAACATTTAAGAAAAGTTTATTTAGATGCTCATCCAAGAGCAAAAAAGGAGTAATATTATGGCAAAATTATATTTTAATTATGGTGCAATGAGTGCAGGAAAAACGATTGATGTTATTACAACTGCTTATAAATATAATTCACGTGGTATGAAGGCATTGTTAATAAAACCATCTATTGATACAAAAGGTAATAAAAAAGTTACATCAAGAATTGGAATGGAAAAGGAAGTGGATATTCTTTTAAAACCAGAGGATAGTTTAATAGAATATATTAAAAAATATGATAATATAACTTGTTTGGTAATAGATGAAGCACAATTTTTAACAGAAAGACAAGTATACGAATTAGTTATTATAACAAAAAAACTTGATATTCCAGCAGTTTGTTTTGGTTTAAAAGTTGATTTTAAAGGTAATTTATTTCCAGGTAGTGAAGCACTATTTAGATATGCAGATTCTTTGAAAGAAATGGTTGCAATTTGTAATTGTGGTAAAAAAGCTCGGTTTAATGCTAGAAAAATAAATGGAGAATATGTTTTTGATGGTGAACAAGTAGTAATTGGCGCTGATGAGAGTTATGACCCTTTATGTGAAAATTGCTTTTTAGATAAAGTTTTAATTCCACATTCTAAAGAATTTCAAAAAATATTAAAAAGGAGTTAATATGAAAAAAATTTTATTTTTAATTGTTACATTTTTATTTAGTATCAGTGTTGTATCAGCAAAAAATAATATTTATAGTATTGATATCAAAGTTTATTTAGATGAAGATGGCAATGCTAATATTACTGAAGTGTGGGATGTCAAAGGATCGGATGGTACTGAATGGTACAAGGTTTTAAATAATTTAGGAAATATGGAATTATCTAACTTTAAAGTATCGATGGATGGAACTGATTTAAAATATAAAACATGGGATGTTGATGAATCTTTATCACAAAAAAAAGGGTATTATGGTATCAATAAAACTTATAATGGATTAGAGCTATGTTTTGGTAAATATGATTATAAAAAGCATACTTTTAAATTAGAATATGAATTAAGTAACTTTGTATTTAATACTGAAGATGCACAAGTTATTTACTATAATTTTATTGATAGATTATCTAATGTTAATTTTGAAAATTTTACATTAGAAATATCAAGTTATTATGAATTTCTTGACACTTTAGATGTATGGGGATATGGATATAAAGGTTTAGCTTATGTTTATGATGGAAAAATATATATGTCTAATGAAGATAGTATGAATGGTAATTATGCAGTATTGTTAGCTAAATTTCCACTAAATACATTTAAAACTACTAATAAAGTATCGCAATTTGATACATTTGATGATGTTTATCAGAAAGCAGAAGAAGGAACTTTTGATTATAATTATTCAAATAACTCATTTAATTTTGCAACATTTGTTTTTAATATTTTAAATATGATTATATTTTTTATTCCTTTTATTATGGTTTTTGTTATAGCACGTGGTTCTTTATATGGTTATAAAGATAACAAAACAATTACTAAAAAAAATACACCATTTTTTAGAGATATTCCTTGCAATAAAGATATATATTATGCTAATGCATTAATTAATTTAAATAAATGGACTAAATCTAATTCTAGTATTTTAGGGGCTATATTGCTTAAATGGATTAAAGAAGATAAAATAACAATTAAGAAAGATAAAGATTTAAGTATTATTCTTAATCCTAATATATCTTTAAATAATCAAGAAGAAAAAGAATTATATGACATGATGTATAAAGCAAGTGGTGATGGAGTATTAGAAGCAAAAGAATTAGAAAAATGGGCAAAGAAGAATTATAGTAAATATTTAAATTTATTTGATAAAATTAAAAATAATAAAATAAAAGAATTGAAAGAACAAGGTCATATTCATAAAAGAACTGATAGAAAAGAATGTAAATATAAAAATGTTATGGATGACATTTTATATGAAGATTCTAAAAAATTATATGGATTGAAATTGTTTTTAGAGGAATTTTCTTCTATAGATACAAAAGAAGCAATTGAAGTAAAATTATGGGATGAATATTTAATGTTTGCATACTTGTTTGGAATTGCTGATAAAGTGGCTAAACAATTTAAAAAATTATATCCTGAATATATTGAAAATTTAGATAATATTGATTTTGATACAGTTATATTTTTAAATACAATTTCAACTAGGTCAGTATCTGCTGCATCAACTGCTAGAAGTAGAGCAGAGTCTTATTCTTCTGGTGGTGGAGGTTTTTCATCAGGCGGAGGAGGAGGAGGCTCCTTCGGTGGTGGCGGCGGTGGAAGTCGTTAAAAAATTGTAAAAAAGAATAATTTTTATTCTTTTTTTGTTTTTTTCATGTTATAATTTAATTGTGTTAGATAATGAGGAGGGCAAGATATATGACACAATATGTTTATTCATTTAGTGAAGGAAACAAAGATATGAGAAATCTATTAGGTGGTAAAGGTGCTAACTTAGCAGAAATGAAAAGTATTGGTTTACCTGTACCTGATGGATTTACTGTTACAACAGAAGCATGTAATAAATATTATGATGATGGAGAAAAAATAGCTGATGAAGTAATTGATCAAATTATGGCCAAATTAGCTAATTTGGAAAAAACTTCTGGTAAAAAAATGGGCGATTTAAATAATCCATTATTAGTATCAGTAAGAAGTGGTGCTAGAGCTAGTATGCCTGGTATGATGGATACCGTATTAAATTTAGGTTTAAATGATGAAGTGGCTAAAAATTTTAGTGAAAAAATAAATAATCCTAGATTTGTTTATGATTCATATAGAAGATTTATTCAAATGTTTGCTGATGTTGTAAAAGGATATCCAAAATCAAGTTTTGAAAGAGTTTTAGATGAATTTAAAGAAAAAAAAGGTGTTTCATATGATACAGATTTAAATGCTGATGATATGAAAGAAATTACTAATAAATTTAAAAAAATTTATAAAAAATTAGCTGGTGAAGAATTTCCACAAGATCCAAAAGTTCAATTGATTGAAGCAGTTACTGCTGTATTTAGATCTTGGAATAATGAAAGAGCTATTATTTATAGAAGAATGAATGATATTCCTGGTAGTTGGGGTACTGCTGTTAATGTTCAAGAAATGGTTTATGGTAATAGTGGTGATAAATCAGGTACTGGTGTTGCATTTACAAGAAATCCTGCAACCGGAGAAAATAAATTATATGGCGAATATTTAATTAATGCGCAAGGAGAAGATGTTGTTGCAGGTATTAGAACACCTCAACCTATTTCTACTTTAAAAGATGTTATGCCAGATGTTTATAAACAATTTAGTGAAATAGCTAAAACATTAGAAAATCACTATAAAGATATGCAAGATATGGAATTCACAATTGAAAATGGTAAATTGTTTATGTTACAAACAAGAAATGGAAAAAGAACTGCTCATGCTGCTTTAAAAGTTGCTGTTGATTTAGTAAATGAAGGTATGATTACTCCTAAAGAAGCATTATTAAAAGTTGAACCTAAACAACTAGATCAATTATTACATCCTATGTTTGACAATGAATCTTTAAAAAATGCCAAAGTAATAGCTAAAGGATTAGCTGCTTCACCTGGAGCCGGTGCTGGTAAGATTTATTTTACTGCAAGTGATGTAAGTGAAGCAAAAAAAAGAGGTGAAGATACTTTATTAGTAAGATTAGAAACATCACCTGAAGATATTCAAGGTATGAATGATGCTAATGGTATTTTAACTATTAGAGGTGGTATGACTTCACATGCTGCAGTTGTTGCTCGTGGTATGGGTAGATGTTGCGTATCTGGTTGCGGTGAATTAATAATTGATGAAGAAAAGAAAACTTTAAAAACTAAAGATGGTTTAGTATTTAAAGAAGGAGATTATTTATCAATTGATGGTTCAACTGGAAATGTATATGGTGAAAAAGTAAAAACTGTTGAAGCTAGTATCAGTGGCGATTTTGAAACATTTATGAAATGGGCTGATGAAACTAGAAAATTAAAAGTTAGAGCTAACGCTGATACACCAAAAGATGCTACTCAAGCTAGAAAATTTGGTGCTGAAGGAATTGGTTTATGTCGTACAGAACACATGTTCTTTGAAACTGATAGAATCTTTAATTTTAGAAGAATGATTTTAGCTGATACTTTAGAACAAAGAGAAGAAGCTTTAGATAAAATTTTACCTTATCAAAGAGATGACTTTGAAAAATTATTTGAAGCTATGGAAGGTGATCCAGTAGTTATTAGATATCTAGATCCACCATTACATGAATTCTTGCCACATACAAAAGAAGAAATGGAACCATTAGCTAAAAGTTTAAATGTTAGTTTAGAAATTATTCAAAATAGAATAGATGCTTTAAAAGAATTTAATCCAATGATGGGACATCGTGGTTGTAGATTAGCAATCACTTACCCTGAAATAGCTAAAATGCAAACTAGAGCTGTAATAGAAGCTGCAATCAATGTAAATAAAAAAGGAATGAATGTAACTCCTGAAATAATGATACCATTAGTTGGAGATGTTAAAGAATTAGAATATGTTAAAAAAATAGTAGTTGAAACAGCAGATAAAATTTTAAAAGAAAATAAAGTTACAATGAAATATGAAATTGGTACAATGATTGAAATACCAAGAGCTGCTTTAACTGCTGATGAAATAGCTAAACAAGCTGAATTCTTTAGTTTTGGAACTAATGATTTAACACAAATGACTTATGGTTTTTCAAGAGATGATGCTGGTAAATTCTTAAATGATTACTATGATAAAAAAATATTTGAAAATGACCCATTTGCTAAACTAGATCAAACTGGTGTTGGACAATTAGTTGAAATGGCTGTAAGAAAAGGAAAATCCACTAGACCAGACATAAGTTTAGGTATTTGTGGTGAGCATGGTGGCGATCCATCAAGTGTTGAATTTTGTCATAGAGTAGGACTAAATTATGTGTCTTGTTCTCCATTTAGAGTGCCTATTGCTAGACTTGCTGCTGCTCAAGCAGTTGTAAAAGAGACAATTTAATTGTCTTTTTTCTTGTTTTTAAATAAAAAAAATGCTAAAATTAATATAGGTGATATAAATGAAAATATTATGTTTAGGACATGCTACTTATGATGTTACACTCCCTTTAGAAGAATATCCTGTTGAAAATACTAAAAATAGAGTTCAAGAAAGAATTGAGTGTGGAGGTGGTCCTGCTAGTACAGCTGCTTATTTATTAGGAAGTTGGGGTAGTGATGTATACTTTGCTGGTATAGTAGGAAATGATTTTTATGGTCATAAAATAAAAGAAGAATTTGCTAAAGTAAATGTAAATACTGATTACTTAGAATTAAGAGAAGGACACGAAACAACATCTAGTTTTGTTTTAGCTAATAAACAGAATGGTTCAAGAACTACTTTTGCTTATAAACCTAAAAAAGTAGAAATGAATAAATTTGAATTGAATTTTATTCCAGATGTCATATTAATTGATGGTCAGGAATATGAAATGAGCAAAGATATTTTAAATAAATATCCAGCTGCTTTAAGTATAATTGATGCCGGAAGAGACACTAATGAAGTAATTGAGTTATGTAAAATGGTTAAATGGGTTGCATGTTCAAAAGAATTTGCTGAAAAAGTAACTAATATGGAAATTGACTACAATAATTTTGAAACTTTAAAAAATGTTTATTCAAAATTAAAACAAATATTTAATAATGAAATTGTGGTAACATTAGAAGATAAAGGCTGTTTATATAATTATGAAATTATTAAATCTATCAGATTAAAATCAGTTGATTCTACAGGAGCAGGCGACATATTTCATGGAGCTTTAACATATTATTTAGCTAATGGATATGATCCAAAATTTGCTCTTCAATTGGCTAATTATGCTGGGGCTATATCGGTAAGTAGAATAGGAACTAGAAATTCAATTCCTTTAAAAGAAGAGATGGAAGCAGTATATAATGAATTTAAATGATATAATATTTATAGATAATTTACCATCTTTAGATTTACATGGTTTTGATAGAGAAACAGCACGAGTTGCGATTAATGATTTTATTAATGATAATATCAAAATGAAGAATAAATTTATCGTTATAATTCATGGAATAGGAACTGGAATATTAAAGGAAACTACTAAAATTGTATTATCTAATAATAAGAATGTTTTAGAATATAAAATTCATCCGTTTAATGTAGGATGTACCATAGTTAATATTAATTTGACAAAATAAAAAAATATGCTATAATAATGGCAACAACGGAGATAATATTGACAAAAATATAAGTTTATGGTAATATATGAGCCATAAAAAGAAGGGGGAATTTATATGTACGAAGAAAGAAGAAATGATTTTTCATTCAAAGACGTTATTTTACAATTAATGTTAGTAGTTTTATTTGTTTTTGTAATGATTTGGTTATTTCCTACTAAAAATTATTTAAAAGAAAATTTTGTTGGAAAAGAAGAATTAACAAGTGAAATTGCTATGCAATTGCAACCATTATATGGTAGATTATTTACTGATAATGTTGAAAGTATGCGTGATGCAGCACAAGGATATTTTACAAATGAAAGATTACCTAAAAAAATAGGTGATTCCGTTACTATAACATTAGAAGAAATGGAAGAAAAGAAATTAGTTATTCCATTTAAAGATAGTAATAATCAATCATGTGATATTAACAAATCTTATGTTCAAGTTACTAAAATGAGTGATGAATATCAAATGAAAGTTCAATTAACTTGTTCAGATTACTCTGACTACATCATAGTTTATATGGGATGTTATGATTATTGTGATGGTGCAATATGTGAAGAAAAGCCTGAAACTACAACACCTTCAAAACCAGTAACACCATCTGAACCAGAAACACCTGTTGTTAATAAGAAATATGAATATGAATATAAATTAGTTACAAAAAATACTTATTCTAATTGGGGCCCATGGTCTAATTGGTCTACAACTAAAGTTACAGCGGATACATTAAGACAAGTTGAAATTGATAAACGTAATGAGTTAACAGGATATAAAACCGAAACTTATTATGATTATGAAACAACTATCGAATATCGTGAACAAACTACTAAAGTTCAAGTTGGTACTACTTCTAAACCGGTTGGTACAAAAGTAATTGATACTAAACCTGCTACTGGTGGAAGTACAAGTAAAAAACAATACACTAATGCAATTAAAAATACTACATCAGGAAGTTATGGAAGTTGGGTATATCAAGGCTATACAACATCTAAATACGCTTTATCTTCAAGTAATACTGTAAAATATGAATATGTAAGTCATAAAACTACAGTTGATTGTACAAATGTATGTCAAAATGTTACTACTTATACATATAAAAAATATACTAGAAAATATAATGCAGGAACAACTACTTATTCATGTCCAACTGGATATACAAAAGAAGGTAGTGGTGCTAATACAAAATGTTATAAATATGTAACAAGTGGTTCAGGAACATTATCTTGTTCAACATATGGTAGCAGTTATAAATTAAGTGGTTCAAATTGTGTTAAAACTGTTACTGTTTATGAAGATGTTCCAGTATATAAAGATGTAACAACTACAGTACCAGTTGAAGTTACTAAAAAAGTTGAAAAAACAAGAAAAATTCCAGTTTATAAGGATATAACTTATTATAGATATAGAACTCGTAAACAATTGACAGTTGCAGGTACTTATTATAAATGGAGTACTAGCAAAAATGATCAAAATTTATTAAGTTTAGGTTACGAATTAACTGGTAGAAAAAGAGAAGTGTAAACTTCTTCTTTTTATGTTTGACTTTTGCATATTATTATGTTAAAATGAATAAAGAATAGGAGAGAATCGGAGGTGGATATATGAAAGATAGTTACTTATTTGAATATGTAAACGAAAATGAATTTAGAAAGTATGAAAGATCCTTAAAAAAATATAATATGTTGGCTTATAAAAAATTATATTTTTCATTTTATCCATCATTTAAAGAAGGTAATTTTTTAGGTGAAATTATAAGTACAAATGATCAAAATAATTCTAAAAATTATGAATTAAAATTACCAACTGATACTATGTTTTCTAAAGTTCATGGTGATATTAAACTACATTATACTGTATATTTTAATGAAAAAATTGTAATGTTAGATAAAATAACTCCTGAAGGAATATTAGGAGAAGGACATCAATCAGAACTAACAACTTATAAAGGCGTTATGGTATCTAAAGAAAATCAAGAAAAAGATATGTTTAAAATAAACTTATTAAAAATGTTACAAAAATAAATCCTTAAATAAGGATTTTTTATTATAAAAAAACAACCTAAATGGTTGAAAATATTTTTTAATGAAATAATAATTTATATCATTGTTTTATAAAATCAAATATATTTAATATTATTTTCAATTTTTATATTTGGCATCTTTTTTACTAATTTTTTTTGTAATTCTGTACTATATTCACGAGATAATAAAGTTAAAGATTGTTTTTCTTCACTAAAACTTTCATTAGTTAATCCATAATCTTCTAATAATGCATCATAAACTATTTTTGTCATTTCTATTTCTTTTTTATCATCATCATCTAGTCCTTTTTTACTATCTAATTGGTTAAACCTTCTTTCGTATTCTTGAATTTTTTTAAAACGTTCAAAATCCCAAATTGAATTAGGTCCACCACAAACTTCTTGACGAGATGTATATGGATTTTTTTGATCATACAATTTTTCTAATTTTCCCATTATTTTTAATAATTCAACATTTCTTAATTCTTCATTTTCTAACGTTTGATATAGTGATATTTCTCCAATATTCATAGTTTTATATCCTCTAGGAATTGTAGTTTCAAAACCGATAGGACCTTCTCTATAATTAAAATCAAATAATTGAATGCTTTTTTTCCCAATTAATCCATATATAGTTAAAAATCCTGAACCATCATTATAATTATTTATGGAAAGTTTTAAATCTTTTTGCTTAACAATATTTATAGTTCTCTTGCAAATATTATATATTGCTGCATTTTTATATATTTCTAATTCTGATAAAGCGATTCTTTCGTTATCTTCAATATAATCTCTTATAACTGAAAATTCTAAATTTATTAATGATGTTAAATAGCTAATCATTGATTTATTTAATATTCCTTTATATATTTTTAGCATTTCAATTAATTCTTTTTTAGTTCTTATTTTGTTATGTTGTTCATTTAAATCAATAAAATTCATTTTTTATTCCTCCTTAGCATTTATTGATGTAGTATTAAATATGAAAAAACAACCATTATGGTTGATATTTTAAGCTTACTGGTGCGGATGAAGGGACTTGAACCCCCATGCCATAAGGCGCTAGATCCTAAGTCTAGTGCGTCTGCCAATTTCGCCACATCCGCATTATATGGTGGACCCTGTAGGACTCGAACCTACGACCGCCCGGTTATGAGCCGGATGCTCTAACCAACTGAGCTAAGGGTCCATGTAACTAATACTTCTACATAATAACACATTTAATTGTTTTATGCAAGATGTTTTTATAAAAAAATTAAAAAATTTATTAATTTGACAAAATAAAAAAATATGTTATAATATATGGCAACAACTGAAGAAATAGTACAAATTTATATTTTATGATAGTTTAATCATGAAAAAAGAAGGGGGAATTTATTATGAATTTATTTAAAGAAAAAAAGAATTATTATGAAATTTTAGGGGTTAGTGATTCAGCTAGTCAACAAGAGATTGAAGATTCATTCAAACAAATTGATGAATACTATAATCCAGAGAAAGTTTCTGATTTAAGTGATGAAAAAGCAGAATATTTTTTAAAGGCAAGAAAAGCTTATGAAACTTTAAGCAATGTTTCAAAAAGAAAAAAATATGATAGAAAATTATTTGAAGATGTCGATACGTTTGAATATGAAGATAAAAAACATGATGTAAATAAAGTTTCTGAATCAAATATTAAACAAACTACCAAAAGCAACAAAAGCAAATTAAATGTATATCCAAAAGCAAAAGAAGTATTAGGTAAACATAAATACAAATTAATTGTTGGTGGCTTAATTATAGCTTCTTTAGTAGCAGGATATAAAATTGGAAAAGCTTTAAATAATAATGTACCTATGGAAACTTCTGTTGTCGATGAAGATGATACTATCGATTCTAATATAGAACAAGAAAATAAATTATTAACAGCTGAAAATATTGAACAAAAGGCACAAGAAATTTTAGCTGATAACCAATCAAAAGGATTGAATATTGATCCAATATTTATTAAATCTGCTTTATTTATAACTAATATTGATTATTTAGATCAAGAAGATATTAAAACGTTATATGCTAATACAGATTTAAATATGATAGAAGAAATTCAAAATATGTATAATTATACTTCAGCAGTAGGTACACATAACAATAATGTTGCTTTAGGACAAGAAGAAGGACAATATATCTCTTTAGCACCTTTAGCTTATGATTCAGAAGATAAAACAATTTTAGAAGAATTAAATACTGAATTTGTTGATTTAGCAAATGGATTAAAAAATAAAGAAATGACTAGTGAAGAATTTCAAGAATCATTTAAATATGTTACTGAATTCTATACTGGTAGAAATGATATAGTAACAAATGGAACAGAATATTCTAATTATTCTTTAACATCAGGTGGTGGATTATTGTCTGAACAATATTGGCCAATGTTCTCAGTTGTATATGCTGATAGTGAATACATTACAGCTGAAAATAAAGTTGATATAAAAACTTTATCATACGGAACTGATGGAACTGATGCTGTTGTTAATGGGTCTAAATATTTAGGATCTATAATAAATCATGAATCATTAAAATGTTTAGAAGATACTTCTGAAATGGAAGCTGAAAAAACTTTAACAAAAACGCAATAATGCGTTTTTTGTTTTAATTTATAGTACATTATGATATAATATAAATAGGTGATTAATTATGAAATTATATAATACATTAAATAAGGAAATAGAAGAATTTAAACCATATAATAAGGATTTAGTTACTTTATATACATGTGGACCAACAGTTTATCATTATGCTCATATAGGAAATTTAAGAACATATATATTTGAAGATATATTAGAAAAAGGTTTAGAATATGTTGGTTATAATGTAAAAAGATGTATGAATATAACTGATGTTGGTCATATGTCTAGTGATGCAGATACAGGCGAAGATAAAATGATTAAAGGAGCTATTAGAGAAAATAAAACTGTTTATGAAATAGCTGATTTCTACACAAAAGCATTTTTTGAAGATTCTAAAAAACTTAATATTAGAAAACCTAAAATAGTTGAAAAAGCATCAGACCATATTGATATGTATATAAAAATGATTAAAAAATTATTAGAAAATGGATATGCATATATATCTAATGGTAATGTTTATTTTGATATTTCTAAAGCAAAAGATTATTATAAATTATCTGGTAAAAATCCTGATGAATTAATAATAGGTGCAAGAGAAGATGTTACCGAAGATGTTCACAAAAAAAATCCTTGTGATTTTGGTTTGTGGTTTACAATTAGTAAGTTTGAAAATCAAGCTATGAAATGGGATAGTCCATGGGGAGTTGGATATCCAGGCTGGCATATAGAATGTTCTGGAATTTCAATTAATTATTTAGGTGAACATTTAGATATTCACTGTGGTGGTGTTGATAATATATTTCCTCACCATACTAATGAAATAGCGCAATCAGAAGCTTATTTAGGGCATAAATGGTGTAATTATTGGTTACATGGTGAACATTTAAATGATGCTACTGGAAAAATGAGTAAAAGTAAAGGTGAATTTTTAACTGTTTCTTTATTAGAAAGTAAAGGTTATAATCCTTTAGCTTATAGATTTTTTTGCTTACAATCTCATTATCGAAATCAATTAGTATTTAGTTATGAAGCTTTGGATAAAGCAACTAATACATATAATAAATTATTAAATAAAATAAAAAATATTAAAGAAGAAGGAAATGTTGACAATGATATTGTTAAAAAATATCAAGAAAAATTTAAAGAAGCAATTAGTAATGATTTAAATACATCTTTAATGTTAACTTGTTTATATGATGTTTTAAAAGAAGATGTAAATGGTAATACTAAGTTAGAAATAATTAATGATTTCGATAAAGTTTTATCATTAAATTTGTTAGATAATGAAAAAGAATTAGATGAAGAATTAATAAAATATATTAATGAAAAAATTGAAGAAAGAAAATTAGCTAAAGAAAATAAAGATTATGAAAAAGCTGATAATATAAGAAAAGAATTAGAAAGTAAAAATATTAAAATAAAAGATACCAGAGAAGGTACAATATACGAGGTGATTTAATGGATTTATTTATATATTATGGATTAGGAATTTTAGGTTTTATAATTGTTTTATGGGCACAATTTAATGTAACAGGTAATTACAAAAAATATAAAGAATATACAGTTAAATCAAAATTAACTGGTCAAGAAGTAGCAAGAAAGATATTAGATGCTAATGGATTAAAAGATGTTTATGTAGTTGAAACAAAAGGAGAATTAACTGATCACTATGATCCAACTAGAAAAGTTGTAAGATTATCTAGTGCAATTTTCCACGAAGATTCTATTTCTTCTGTTGGTGTTGCAGCTCATGAATGTGGTCACGCTATTCAAGATAAAGAAGGATATACATTTATGAGAATTAGATCTGCTTTAGTTCCATTTGTTAATTTAGTTTCATATTTAGGTTATTTTGGATTGTTTATATCTATTTTTGCTGGACTAACTGGTTATTTAAAAATAAGTATTTTAGTTTTAGGTGTTACTATTTTATTTCAATTGGTTACTTTACCAGTTGAGTTTGATGCTTCGAAAAGAGCGAAAGAACAACTAATTTCTTTAGGTTTAATTGATGACTCTGAACATGAACAAGTAAGTAAAGTCTTATTTGCTGCTGCTATGACATATGTAGCAGGATTAATTTCTAACTTATTACAATTATTAAGATTAGTTTTAATATTAAATGATAGAGACTAGCGGATTATTAGTTGTTAATAAACCAAAAGATATAACAAGTAGAGATGTAGTTAATGAAGTATCAAAAATATTTAAAACTAAAAAAATAGGACATACAGGTACTTTAGATCCTATTGCTACTGGTGTTTTAGTTTTAACTATTAATAAGGCTACTAAATTAAGTGAAATAATAACTAGCGAAGAAAAAGTTTATCAAGCAGAGGTTATTTTAGGTATTAAAACGGATACTTTAGATATAACTGGGAATATTTTAGAAGAATGTAATGCTAATTATACAAAAGAAGAAATTATTAAAGTATTAGATTCTTTTACTGGATCATATAATCAAGAAGTGCCTATTTATTCTGCTGTTAAAATAAATGGTAAAAAATTATATGAATATGCTAGAAATAATGAAGAAGTAACTTTACCTAAAAGAATGGTAACTATTAAAGAAATTAAATTAGATGAATTAAATTATATTGATAATAAAACAACATTTAAATTTACTTGTAAAGTTAGCAAAGGAACTTACATTAGAAGTTTAATTAATGATATTGCTACCAAATTAAATACTATTGGAACTATGAAAAATTTAGTAAGATTAGAACAAGGTAATTTTAACATTAAAAATTCTTATACTTTAGAAGATATTAAAAACAATAATTATAAAATAATACCAATCAAAGAAGCTTTAAAAGATTATTTTACTGTTAAAGTAGATAGAGATTTAAAATTTAAAGTTATAAATGGTCAAATATTAGATAATATTTATAATCAAGAGTATGTATTATTTATAGATGATGATGTAATTGGGCTATATAAAAAAGAAGGAAACAAATTAAAACCTTATAAAATGTTTAAATAGAGAAAATAATATTATTAAAGTCTTTTGTGTAGAAAATGGAATTGTTGTTTATGAAAATATTATTACAAACCTTGATAATTTAAACGATATTTGTTTTGACAAGTATAATATTATTTTTAAAGGATTATCCAAAGTTCAGATTGTATCATTAAAATTATTTATAAATAGTAAAAAAGAATTCCAAAAAAGAATATAGTAAAATAATATATTAAAAATTTACTTAAACTATTTACTTTTTATAAAATATAGTGTATTATTAAATAGTACTTATTTCTAGGAATTAAATCTTCTCCGGTTTATTTCTTGGATATAAGCTAATATATAAAGAAAGGAGAATATAAAATGGCTTTAACTAAAGAAAGAAAAGCAGAATTAGTTAAGAAATTTGGTAAAAATGACCAAGATACTGGTAGTGTTGAAGTTCAAATCGCTATCTTAACTGATGAAATAAACACTTTAACTGAACATTTAAAAGAACACACTCACGATTTTCATTCAAGACGTGGTTTACTTAAAAAAGTAGGTCAAAGAAGAAGTTTATTAAATTACTTATTAAAACATGATGTAACAAGATACAGAAAAGTAATTAAAGAATTAAATTTAAGAAAGTAGGCACTCTTTTTAAGTGCCTTTTATTATGGGAGGATTTATGAAAAAAACATTTGAATTAGATTTTAGAGGAAGAAAAATAATAGTTGAAAATGGTGAACTTGCTAAACAAGCACATGGATCTATATTAGTAAGATATGGAGACACAGTTGTTTTATCAACTGTTGTAATGTCAAAAAATGTTAACTTATTAGCTGATTTCTTTCCTTTAATGGTATTATATAATGAAAAACTATATTCAGTTGGTAAAATTCCGGGTGGATTTATTAAAAGAGAAGGAAGACCTACTGAAAATGCAACTTTAGCTGCTCGTATGATAGATAGACCAATGAGACCATTATTCCCAGAAGATTTTAAAAACGAAGTTCAAATAGTAAATACAGTTTTATCAGTTGATCAAGATAATAGTCCAGAAATAACAGCTTTATTTGGTTCATCTTTAGCTACTTGTATAAGTCAAGTACCATTTAATGGCCCAGTAGCTGGTGTTAAAGTAGGAAGAGTGGATGGTAAATTTATTATTAATCCATCTGTTGAAGAAACTGAAAAATCAGATATTGATTTAACTGTATCTGGTACTAAAGAAGCTATTAATATGGTTGAAGCAGGAGCAAAAGAAGTTAGTGAAGAAGATATGTTAGAAGCACTTATGTTTGGCCACGAAGCAATTAAAGAATTAATTGAATTTCAAGAAAAAATTATTGCTGAAATTGGTGTAGAAAAATATGATTATCCAAAATTAGAAATATCTTTAGAATTAACTAATGAAGTAACTAATTTAATTAAAGATGATATCGATAAAGCTCTAAGAATTAAAGAAAAATTAGAAAAATACGCTAAATTAGATGAAATAAAAGAAAAATTATTAGAAAAATATACTGATGAATCATTAAAAGAAGATGAATTAAAAGAATTATTAACAAAAGTTGCTAATATATTTGAACAAGTTAAATATGATGTGTTTAGAAATATTGTAGTTAAAGAAAAGATAAGAGCTGATGGTAGAAAGATGACCGAAATAAGACCTTTATCTACTGCTATTGATTTATTACCTAGAACGCATGGTTCAGCATTATTTACAAGAGGAGAAACTCAAAGTTTATCTGTAACTACTTTAGGTGCTTTAGGTGAACATCAAATATTAGATGGCTTAGGGATAGAAGATTCTAAAAGATTTATATTACATTACAATTTTCCTCAATTTTCTGTAGGTGAAACTGGAAGATATGGTGCTCCAGGTAGAAGAGAAATTGGTCATGGTGCTTTAGGTGAGAGAGCTTTATTACAAGTAATACCTTCTGAAGAAGAATTTCCTTATACAATAAGAGTTGTATCTGAAATATTAGAATCTAATGGTAGTAGTAGTCAAGCAAGTATTTGTGCAGGATGTATGAGTTTAATGGCAGCAGGAGTTCCTATAAAAGCTCCAGTAGCAGGTATTGCCATGGGATTAATTACAAGTGGTGAAGATTATACTATTTTAACCGATATTCAAGGATTAGAAGATCATTTAGGTGATATGGATTTTAAAGTAGCTGGTACTAAAAATGGTATCTGTGCATTACAAATGGATATTAAAATTAAAGGTATAACTAAAGAAATTCTAAAAGAAGCTTTAGCACAAGCCCATAAAGCAAGATTAGAAATATTAGATGTAATTGCTAAACAAATTAAAGAACCTCGTAAAGAAGTAAGCAAATATGCTCCTAAGATGATGACTTTTACTATTGATCCAAACAAAATAAAAGATGTAATTGGTAAAGGTGGAGAAATGATTACTAAAATTATTTTAGAAGCTAGTAATGTAAATGCTGTAACAGATATTAATGCTGTTAAAGTTGATTTAGAAGATGATGGTAGAGTAATCATTTATCATACTGATAAAGATATAATTGAAAAAACAGCTAATATGATAAAAGATGTAGTTAAAGAGGTAGAAACTGGTAAAATATATACTGGCAAAGTTGTAAAAGTAGAAGATTTTGGTTGCTTTGTTGAACTTTGGCCAGGAGTTGAAGGATTAGTTCACGTTTCACATTTGGCTAAAGAAAGAGTTGAAAAACCAAGTGATGTTGTTAAAGTAGGCGATGAAATAATTGTTAAATCTTTAGGATATGATAAGAAAGGTAGACTTAATTTATCTCGTAAAGAAGCTTTAAAATAGGAGTGGTAGTATGGTTAGTTTTTATAATTTTAACGATGTAATAAGAGAATTATTAAATAATACATATATCATTTTAAGTGATAAATTTAAAAAAGATAAAAATATTAAGTTGTATGAAATAATAGAAAATATTAAATTAGAAAATTATGATTTTTATAAAACTATAATAGGATTATCTTTTTTAGATAGTTATCGTTTGTTAACAGATAAAAAGAACTATAATAATTTAACTGCAAATGAATTAGAATTTTTAAATTTATTTGAAAAAGTAGAAGATATTGATGATTTAATGTTTTTATTAGAAGAAAATCCTAATGTTATTAACTCTATTTTACTAGGATCAATTAAATTTAAAAGATTAAATTTAAAAGGTCAAGCCAATATGTTATTACAATTACCTGATGATAAATCATATAAATTTAATAAATTTTATTTCTTTGAAAAATATGAAATGTTTAAAGATCGAAGTAAAGATGATATTATAAACATTTATTTAAAAAAAGATAAATTAAAAAAAGAAGAAAAAATTTATGAAATTTTAAATATTATGGATGTTATGTTTATAGGGAATATAAATGGTTTCTCTAAATTATTATTAGAGATGTTAAAAGTTTTTTATAAATGGAAAAAAGTACTTCAAATTACTAAACCAGAATTAACTTTTGGCTTAGAAGATGAAATATTAGAAATTGTTGAAAACAATTCTATTGAAAATATTATATATTTATTAACATGTTCTCCAAATTTAATTGAAATTATAATTACTGATTTTTTAGAATATGAAACTAATGATATGATTTTAAAGAGTGAAATTGAAAAATTATATGAAACATTAGTTTCACGTGAAATAAAGATAAAATTAAAAGAAGTATAAATTATTTTAATAATTCATATACTTCTTCTAAAGTTTTATCTTTTTTATTTTTATAAAATGGTTTTAAATGTAAATGAAAATGTTTTATTTCCTGTACTGCACCATTATTTTGAATTAAAGTTAATCCGTCACAATTTAATCTTTCTTCAATTCTTAATTTTAATATTTTAGTTATCTTAAAAATATGAGATAAAGTTTCTTCATCAATATCCATTAAATCTGAATAATGCTTTTTAGGTACAATTAATGTATGCCCTGTACTATCTGGGTTAACATCTAAAAAAGCATAAACTATATCATCTTCATATATTTTATAAGATGGTATTTCATTATTAATAATTTTACAAAATAAACAATCCATATCATTACCTCCATTATAATTATATCAAAAAAAATCTAGTTTATCTAGATTTTGTGAATATCTGCGAATATTCTATAATTATATTGATAAATTATTACTAAAATTATTCAGTTTATCTTAAAAAATAATTAATTTTAGTGTATAATTATATTGGTGATATTTATGCATATATTAAAAATAGAAAATTTGACAGTTGAAATAGAAAATAAAATTATTTTAAAAGATTTTAATTTAGAAATTAAATCTGGAGAAATACATGCTATTATGGGGCCAAATGGAACTGGTAAATCAACACTATCAAAAGTTATAATGGGAGATTCTAATTATAAAATAGTTAGTGGTTTTATCAAATTTGATGGTATCGTAATTAATGAATATACTACTGATGAAAGAGCTAGACTAGGTCTATTTTTAAGTATGCAAATGCCTTTAGAAATTGAGGGAGTAACAAATGCTGATTTACTAAGAACAGCTGTTCATTTAAAAGAAGGTAATGATTTTAAACTATTTGATTTTATTAAAAAACTAGAAAATAACGTTTCAAAACTAAAAATGGATAAAGAAATGATTCATAGAAGTGTTAATGTGGGATTCTCTGGTGGTGAGAGAAAGAAAAATGAAATTTTACAAATGTATATGTTAAAACCTAATATGGTAATTTTAGATGAAATTGATTCTGGCTTAGATGTTGACAGTTTAAAAATAGTAGGAAATAACGTTATGAATTATTTTGATGAATTTAAACCAGGTTTAATAGTTATAACCCATTATCAAAGACTATTAGATTATATAAAACCTGATTATGTCCATATTTTAAAAAATGGTCATATTATTAAAAGTGGTGATAAAACTTTAGTTAAGGAAATAGAAAATAATGGATATAATTTTATAAATTCTAGTGATTTTGTTATGAAGGAAAATAATAATAATGAATAAAATAATATTGTCTGATAATAATTTTGATTTGAATGATATTGAGTATTCATATGTAGAAGACGTTATTAATAAATTAAAAATTAAAATTAAAAAAAATACAAAACTAGAATTGGTAATAGATAAAGAAATAAAATTAGATGTTTTATTCGAATTATTAGATAATGTTAAATTAGATCTAATTATTATAAAAAAAGAAAAAGTAAAAATATTAACTAAATATAAATTAAATACTAATAGTATTTTAAATATTACAGAAATAAGTGTTAGTGACAATATTAACGAAAGAAATATATTTAATTTAAATGGAGAACATTCTAAATTAAATTTTATTTTAAAAACTGTATGTAAAAATGTAGAAAAATATGATATTGTTGTTAATCATAATTGTAAAAATACAGAAAGTAATATTATAACAAATGGTGTTAATATTAGTGGAAATTTATTTTTTACAGTTACATCATATGTTCCAAATGGCAATAAAAATTGTATAGTAAATCAACAAAATAGAATAATCAATTTAACAGACAAAGAATGTTTAATAAGGCCTAATTTATTAATAGATGAAGTTGATGTTATTGCTAATCATAGCGCTTTAATAGGATCATTTAAAGATGAAGAATTATTTTATATGGAAAGATTAGGTATTGATCAAAATACAGCAAATAAACTATTAATCGAAGGTTTTATTAAAAATAAAATAAATAAAAATTTAGCAAATTATTTTAAAAAATATTGGAGGTGATATAAATGAATAGGGAAGATTTTAATATATTAACTAAAAATATTGTTTATTTTGATAATGGAGCTACTTCTTTAAAACCAATGTGTATAGCTAATAGTGTGTCTCTTTATTATAATAATTATAGTGCTAATGCGCATCGTGGTGATTATGATTTATCACTAGAAGTTGATAATAAATATGAAGGAACTAGAACTTTAGTAAAAGAATTTATAAATGCTAAAAAAAATAAAGAAATTATCTTTACAAGTGGAGCCACAGATTCATTAAATAAAATAATATTTGGTTATTTTAAAAATTATCTAAAACCAGATGATGAAGTATTAATTACTAAAAGTGAACATGCTTCTAATATATTGCCATGGTTTGAATTACAAGATGAATTAAAAATAAAAGTAAATTATATACCTTTAAAAAATTTAGAAGTTACTTTAGATAATGTTAAAAATAGTATTACTTCTAAAACTAAAGTTATTAGTATAGCTCATATTACAAATGTAGTAGGAGATATTAGACCTATTAAAGAAATAATAGAATATGCTCATAGTAAAAAAATTTTAGTTGTTATTGATGGAGCTCAAAGTGTTGCTCATACTAAAATTGATGTACAAGATTTAGATATTGATTTTTTAGCTTTTTCTGCACATAAAATGTTAGGGCCTACTGGTGTTGGTGTTTTATATGGTAAAGAAGAATTATTAAATAATATTAAACCAATTATATTTGGTGGTGGTATGAACGCTAGCTTTCAATTTGATGGGACTAGAGTTTATAACGAATTACCATCTTTATTAGAAGCAGGAACACCTAATATAGCTGGTGTAATTGGTTTAGGTGAGGCCATTAAATATTTGAATAAAATTGGAATGGGTAATATTTCTAAATATGAATTAGAATTAAAAAAATATGCTATTGATAAATTAAAAAATGTAAAAGATATTATTATTTACAATGAAAACAGTGAAAGTGGAATTATAACTTTCAATATTAAAGATATATTTTCTCAAGATTTAGCTATTTATCTTAATAAATATAATATTTGTGTAAGAGCAGGTAATCATTGCGCCAAAATATTAAAAGATGAATTAGGTATTAAAAACACATGTAGAATAAGTTTATATTTTTATAATACTAAAGAAGAAATTGATTATTTAGTAAAAGTTTTAAACAATAAAAATATTAAAGATGAAATTATTTAAAAAGGAGAAATATATGAAAAATAGTAAAAAAAAATATAATAATAGCAACTTTAATTATAGTAATATTGATTATAATAATATTTGTTGTCATAAAAAATAATACCGAAGGAAAAAAAGAAGAAAATAATACAATAAATACTAATACTCTAGATAATAAAAATCCAGGGTACAATGATAGTGAAGAAGAAAATAAGACTACTGAAGAATACATTGAAGATTTGAAAAAATTAAAAATTGATGATACTGTCCAAATTGATGACAATAAAAAAGTTTCAATTCAATATATTTTTGATGTAAACGAAAATGTTGATGAAAATTTTGGAAATGTTGATGAAGATATAGTTGTAGAATATATTACTAAATTAACGTACAATGGTAAAACAATAGATTCATTTTCAAATAATTTTCTTTTGAAAAAAGATTCTATAGAAGAATTTATTAAGAATAAAAATATACCATATATGATGAATAAAGAAAAATTTTACTCTATTGATAATGGATTTGCTTATTATTATTTTGTTAATAACTATGTTGGTGGTTCTACTAATTCTTATTTAAAAGTGTTTAATTCAAATGGATTGGAATTAGGCAATTTTATTAATAGTTCTAGCACTCTTGAAGTAGTTCAAATAAAAAATTCAAATGTTACTAATAAATTTAATTATGGTGATGATGAAGACATTTTTAACTTCACTATAATTAAAAATAATTATATTATGATTTATGGAATTGATGAAGCGATTAAAGAAAATAATTTTGATTCAATAAATGAGTATAAAATAATTATTGAAAATAATAAGTTAAACTATACTTTTATTAAAAATTATGACAATATTCAAGTCTCTGGTGGTATTTAAAAGTATTAAAGACGAAATTATCTAGAAAATTTTGTCTTTTTTTGTTATAATTAGGTAGTGATGATTATGAAGAAAATATTATTGATTTTAATATTATTATTAAGTGGATGTAGTAAACAAGAATATAGTAAAAATTTATTTTATATGGATACAATTATAAATATTAAATTATATAATGTAAGTGAAAGTAAAGCTAATGAAGCTTTTAATGAAATAGAAAAATTATATGAAAAATATGATAATTTGACTAATTTTTATAATGAAAATAGTGAATTATCTAAATTGAATAAAGATGTTAATTATGAAATGTCAAATGAATTGTTCGATTTAATTAAAATAGGATATGAATGGAGCCTTAAAACAGATGGATTATTAAATATTAACATTGGAAATTTAACTAAAATATGGCATGATTTTAGAGAAAATCCAGTTGATTTGCCCAATTTAGATAATGTTAAAATTGAAAAATTAAAAATAGAAAACAATAAAATATTAAATGATAAAGTAACTATTGATTTGGGATCTATAGTTAAAGGCTACGTTACTGAAAAAGCTGGAAATTATTTAGAAAGTATAGGAATAGATTATTATTTAATTAATGCAGGCGGTAATGTTAAAGCAGGAAAAAGTAATAAAGGTTATTATAATATTGGTATAGCAAGCCCTATTAATAATGAAACATTTGAAATTGTTCAAG
Source organism: uncultured Mycoplasmatota bacterium (assembly GCA_946488855.1). Classification (GTDB taxonomy): domain Bacteria; phylum Bacillota_I; class Bacilli_A; order RF39; family UBA660; genus Faecisoma. The sequence continues at coordinate 34,561 of CAMLWC010000001.1, read as the reverse complement.
ATGAGAATATTAGTGTAGTAACTTCTGGCGGATATGAAAGATTTTATGAATATAATGGCGTTATGTATCATCATATAATAGATCCTAATACACTATATCCTGCAAATAATATGAAAAGCGTAACTGTTATTGGTGAAGATAGTGGATTATGTGATATATTATCTACCACATTATTTTTAATGGATATTGATGAAGGAAAAGAATTTATTAAAAATTATGATGTAAAAGTTATTTGGTTTACTAATGATAATGAAATAATAAAAAGTGATAATTATGAATAAAAATGATATAAAATTAATATTTATTGTTTTATTAATTGTTATTTTATTATTTTCTTTATCTTTGCTTAGAAAAGAAGCTAATGTTGCTAATGTTTATTACGAAAATGATCTAATATTAAAAATAGATCTAAATATAAATAATACTTATGAAGTAGAAGGATATAATGGCAAAGTTGTTATTGAAGTATTAAATAATAAAATAAGAGTAGTTGAAGAAAATAGTCCTTATCATTTATGTTCTAAACAAGGATTTATTGATAAAAGTGGAGAATCTATTATTTGTTTACCAAATAAAATAATAATTGAATTACCAAATAATGAATTAGATACTGAGGTGAGTTAAATGAAAAAATTTACAAGATTATCTATGCTATTAGCATTATCTGTTGCTTTAAATATAATAGAAGCAAGTTTACCTCTATTTAATGATTATATACCAGGTTTAAAACTAGGTTTAGCTAATATAGTAACATTATTTATAATATATAAATTTGATTTAAAAGATGCTTTTTATGTAGGTATTTTAAGAGTATTTTTAGTAGGTATCTTAAGAACTGGATTGTTTAGTACTACTTTTTTCTTTAGTTTAAGTGGAGTTTTATTAAGTATAATATGTATGTATTTATCTAAAAATGTTTTCAAATTATCTATTATTGGAGTAAGTATAGTAGGTTCAATTGCTCATAGTACAGGACAAGTAATAACTTCAATTATATTATTACAGATGACATCGATGGTATATTATTTACCATGGTTATTATTGTTTTCGATTCCTACAGGAATACTAGTAGGTATAATATGTAAACAATTAGTCAAATTTTATGATGAAGTATTGTTATTTGAGTAAATTTTAATTATAATAAAGATAATAGGAGGATGAAGATGAAGAAGTTATTAAGTATATTATTAGTCACAGTTATGCTTACTGGATGTGGATCTAATTCTTTAAAAGAAGGAACATATGAAGGTAGTGCCATTGATAATTATGGTGGTGAGGAAAATACTGCTACAGCCAAAGTTACTATTGATAACAATGGTAAAATTACTGATGTATATTTAGATACTACTTATACAAAAGATGGAGTAGAAACAACTAAAAAAACTTTAGGTAAAGATTATGGAATGAAAAAAGGCAACAGTAGTTATGGTCAAGCTGATTATGAATGGTTTGAACAAGTTGAAGCATTAGAACAAGCTGTAATTGATAATCAAGGAATTGATTTCTTACATGTTGATGAAGATGGTTATACTGATGCTGTGAGTACTTGCACAATCAAGGTTGATGCATTATATAAAGCACTAGAAGATGCCTTAAATAAAGCTAAATAGATTTGAATTTTCAAATCTTTTTTCATTTATATTTCACATTATTAGTGTATAATGAATATAGAGGTGATTTAATGACTGTTTTAATTGTTGATGATGAAGAAAGAATCAGAATTTTAATAAAAGAATATTGTTTAAATGAGGGATACGATATTTTAGAAGCATCTGATGGTGAACAAGCGCTACAAATAATAAAAAATAATAAAATTGATATTGTAATACTAGATATAATGATGCCTAATATGGATGGCTTAACTGCTTATAATGAAATTAAAAAATATAATATTCCAACTATTATATTATCAGCAAGAAATGAAGAATATGATAAATTGATTGGCTTTAATTTGGGAGTAGATGATTATGTTACTAAACCATTTAGTCCTAAAGAATTAATGGCTAGAATAAAAGCAGTTACAAAGAGATTTAATAACTTAACAGATACATATATATATCAAGATTTAAAAGTTGATTTTAAAGGACATGTTGTTTATATTAAAGATGAAGAAGTTAAATTAACACCTAAAGAATATGATTTATTGGTTTATTTCATAAACAATAAAAATGTAGCTTTATCAAGAGAAGAATTATTATCAAAGATATGGGGTTATGATTTTTTTGGTGATGATAGGACTATCGATACACATATTAAAATGCTAAGAAATAATTTAGGCGATTATCGAGATTTAATTCAAACTGTAAGAGGAATGGGATATAAATTTGAACTTAAATAATTCATTAAAATCACATATTTGGTTATATTTAATAGTATTTACCTTAATAATAGTTTTATTTTTATGGTTATTTCAAGTAATTTTTATAAATAAATATTATGAACTTAGTAAAGCAGATCAAATAAAGCATACTACATTAGAAATTATTAAAAATTATGATGAAGACTCACTTTATTTAGATAAAATTTCATATGAAGATAATGTATGTATTGAAATAGTTAAAAATAGAATGACTATTTATAGTTCTAATGAATCAAATAGGGGATGTCTAATTAGCAATTATCAATATAAAAATGATTTTTATAATAGTGATGTTAATGAAAAAACATATAAATTAATAAATCCGTTATATGATACTAAAACATTAATATATGCTAAAAAATATAATGATGATGTTGTAATATTTGTTAATGCCTCACTAGAACCATTAGATAACACCATTTCTATATTATCTAATCAATTAGTTATTGTAACTATTATAGTTTCTCTCTTAGCATTTATAATTGGTTATTTTATATCTAAAAGAATTAGTAAACCAATTGAAAAAATGAACGAAAATGCTTTAAAATTAGCTAATGGTAATTATGATTTTAAATTTGATAATAATTCTAAAATATCAGAAATAGATGAATTAGCTAATACACTAAATTATGCTAAAAATGAATTAGAACATACTGATGAATTGAGAAGAGATTTATTAGCTAATGTTTCACATGATCTTAAAACACCACTTACTATGATTAAAGGTTATGCTGAAATGATTAGAGATTTAAATTATAACAATGAAGAAAAAAGAAATGCAAATTTAAATGTTATAATTGAAGAAACAGAAAGATTAAATATTTTGGTTGAAGACATTTTAACTTTATCAAAAATTCAAGCAAATAAAGATACTTTAAACAAAGAAGAATTTGATTTAGTGTTATTAATTAATAATATCATTAAAAGATATAGTATTTATAAAGAAACTGAAGGATATATATTTGAAGTAAATACACCAAATGAGGTTATTGTAAAAGCTGATAAAAAGAAAATTGAGCAAGTTATATATAATTTAATCAATAATGCTATTAATTATACTGGTGATGATAATAAAATAATTATAAATGTAATTAAAGATAAAAAAATAAGAGTTGAAATTAAAGATACAGGTAAAGGAATTAAAAAAGAAGATTTACCACATATTTGGGAAAAATATTATCATTCTAAGAAGAAACATAAAAGAAATGTTATTGGTACAGGTATTGGTTTATCAATTGTTAAAACGATATTAGAAAGTCATAAATTTAAATATGGTGTAGAAAGTAAAATAAATAAAGGTACGACATTTTATTTTGAAATATAAAAAAACATTTATTAGATGTTTTTTTATTATAATATGATATAATTAATAGTAGGAGGAGTTTATATGGAATTAAGAGAAGTTTATTCTAAAATGTTTGGTTGGATGTTTGTGGGATTATTAGTAACTTTTTTAACAGGTTACATAGTATCTAATAGTTATGATATTTTATTGTTAGTAGTTCAAGTACCATTTATTGTCTATGCAATTATTGAAATAGGATTAGTTATATTTTTTTCATTAAAAATAAAAACAATGAGTAGTACAACTGCTAAAATATGTTTTATTCTTTATTCTTTTGTAACCGGTCTTACTTTCTCATTTTTATTCTTAGTTTATGAATTATATTCATTAATCTATGTGTTTGGAATAACAGCATTTATATTTGGTATATTTGCATTAATTGGTTATTTTACTAAAATTGATTTAAGTAAAATTAGTACATTTCTATTTATGAGTTTATTTGCAATAATAATTTGCAGTTTAATCAATATGTTTATTGGCAATGAAACATTTGATTTAATATTAACTATAATAGGAATTGTAGTTTTCTTAGGTTATACAGCCTATGATATTCAAAAAGTTAAATATCAGTTAGATTCTTTCCCACAAGAAAATTTAGCTATTTATGGAGCATTAGAATTATATTTAGACTTTATTAACTTATTCTTAAAATTTTTAAGAGTGCTTGGAAAAAGAAAAAATTAGTTTATCACTAAAAAGCAATAAAATTTTATTGCTTTTAATTTGACATTTGTATAAGTTCTTGTTACAATATTCATCCGTAATGAGGTGAAAAGATGAAAAAATTAGATGATATTTTATTAGAAGATATAAAATCAATTATAATTTCAGAGAAAAAATTAATAATTTATACAAAGACTGAAACTTTTGAATATAATTATCCAAATAATTTAGAATTATTAAGAAGAATATCTTACTTTATCCATCGTTATCGTATTGAATGCCAAGAAAAAGCAGACAAAAATATTCAAATTTTAGATAATCATTTTTTAAATATTAAAAAAAATAAAAATAAAATATTTAATAAATTTTCAAAAAAACATTTTAGAGAATCTATGATTTTAGTTTTATTTAGTTTTATATTTGGTTTAAATACAATAATATTTAGTATTTATCTTGGCTTTTTAACATATAATTTAGCACGTTTAATTATTGATTTGAAAAAAGAAAATTTAACTTTTCCAATAGAACAAGTTCTAGAAAATAATGATTTTCTTGAATTACAAAATATGCAAATTGTTTTTAATGATTTAAAAATCCAAGCATTAATTCATATTGATGACTTAGAAGAACAATTATTAAATAATATTAAAAATGATACAAATACAGACAAAAATATTATAGATTTTCTTGAAGATATTCCTTATATTTATGAAGAAAAAGAATTTCAAAAAAGTTTAGGTCATCATCCTAGTTTTAATAAATAATCATTAATTATTTGCACCTTTATTTCTTTCCTTTATCAACTATAAATTTACTTTTATTTTCATTGAAAATATAGTATAATAAAGTAGGTGAGTGGTATGATATATATATTATATGGAACTATTAATTATTTAATAAATAAGGAAATAAATAAAATAATAGAAGTAAATAATATTGATGAAATCAATATTATTAAATATGATTTAACTAATACATATTTAACAGATATAATTAATGATGCTAGTAGTATGTCTTTATTTGATGATAAAAAAATAATAATTGTAAATAATAGTTATATATTTACTGGAACTACAAAAAAAGCTTTAGAACAAGATCCAATAATATTAGAAAATTATTTAAACAATATAAATGAGAATACAATTTTAATATTTATTGTTAATAATGATAAATTAGATGAAAGAAAAAAAATAACAAAACTTATAAAGAAAATAGGAATTGCTAAAGAATTTAATAATATAGATAATATTTCATTAGTAAAAGAATTATTTGATGATTATAACATATCAGCCGATAATATAAAATATTTATTAGAACGAGTAGGGGATGATACCACCCTACTTGCTACCGAAATTGAAAAAATAAAAATATATAAAGATAATGATAAGAATATAATTAAAGAAGATATAACTAATTTAATAACTAAATCGTTAGAATCAAATAATTTTAAATTGATTGATGCTATTATAAATAAAAACAAAAATGAAGCTATAATGTTATATCAAGACCGAATCAAATTAAATGAAGAACCGATTGCTATTATAATTGCTTTAGCAAATCAAATAAGGATAATGTATCAAGTTAAACAACTATATTTAAATGGATACACTGAGAATAATATCGCTAGTATATTAAAAATACATCCATATAGAGTTAAATTAGCTAATCAAAATTCTAAAAAATATGATTCAAATATATTACTAAATTATTTAAAACAATTAGCTGATTTAGATATATCTATTAAAACAGGTAAAATAGATAAACAATTAGGGTTGGAATTATTTATTTTAGCACTATAAAAAGACTATTTATATAAGCCTTTTTTAATAATTATTCAACTTCCGATAATATATATTATGTTAACTAATTAATGTTTTCTAATCTTTGTTTAGATTTATTAACATTATCATTTATTTTTAATAAATCTTCATTAGTAAATTGTAATTTATATTCTTTGATAGCTTGTTTAAATATAATATTAAAATCATGGATTAATCTTTTTTTGGTTTCTTTAGTAATTACATTATAATGATCTAAATAATACATTTTATTATTAAACATTGATGCAATTGTAATTATTTGTTCTTTAATAATATTATTATCAATTAATTTATCATTATTAATAACATCATTAAATAAATCATCTAATCTATCACATAATAATTTATATGTACCTATACTACTATATTTATCAAACTGTTTTTCTGTATGTAATCCATCATAAATTAATCCATATAAAAAATCATTTATTGGTACAGTTTGATATAAATATCCCTTATTAGTTCTTAAATTTATTTTAGTATCTATAATACTTTTATTTAAGTTACTATATGAATTATTAAATTCATTATTCATAGCAAATACTAATAATCTAATGATTGTATTAAATTGGTTTGATAATGATTGATATAACCAATTAGAATCAAATATTAAATCATCTATACAATTTATATTAGAATTATTATATTTTTTAATTAAACAAATGTTTGTAATTAAATCTAACCCTATTTCATTAAATGCTTCACCATAATAGTTATATTTATCTTTAGTTTTTTCTTCAATTACTAAACCATTATAAACTAATTTTTTAGCTCCTTTATTATATAATTCCACAAAATCAAAATCAGGAATACTTAAATATTTTAATAATTCATATAAATATAAATAATTGCTTTCTAAATTATTTTCTTTATTAATTATTTTTTTAATTGAATTAAATATATTCTTACTTTGCTTATTTAACTTAGCAATAATTTTTTCCTTGTTATTTTCATCGAATAAAGATAATAACATATTATAGCAATTATCAAATATAGTTTGTTCTAATTTATCTAAATTATTTGAAAATTTCACTTTCAAACACCTACTTTTAATTTTATTATTTACTTTATTATAACAAATATTCCATATTTTAACAATTATCTTAATAAATATTTTTAAATAAACTGTCAATAATATTAATGGGTGATAAAATGAAAAAGAATAAACAAGCAAAAAATTGTAATTCTAATAAATCATGTAAAGAAAACAAAATGAATTCTAACATGAATAAACAAGAAAATACAAGTGCTAATACTTCTTCAAATTATGATTTTGAATAAGTTTTAACCCAAGAAAAAAAGACGATTTTAAGGTCTTTTTTCTTTTTGAAATTCTTTTAGTCCTTCCCCTACTCTTATTAAATCTTCTTCTATAAAACCACATATACTAAAAACTTCATATGGATCAACACAGCTTGTTGGATTAACAAAACCTCTTATTTTATTCAATAAATTTTTATCATATTTTTTCATTGCTTCAAAAGCTAAACCACTACCAACAACATATGGATATAAATTATAAAATTCATCATCTAATAAAAATTCTATATATTTATCACATTTTTCAAAAGCTAAATCAATTGGTTGTATTTTACTATATTTAATGGGAAGCTTATTAATTCTTTTTAAAGATTTTAATCTTTCTACGTAGTACTTTATATCATCATCTAAAGATATTTTTCTTCGTTCTGCTAAAACTTTTAAATAATTATATAATGGTGTGAGAGTTAAAGAAATAAGGGATAAGTCAATAATTCTAATTTTTTGATAGATGGTAAACAATTCGTTAATATCAAAACCTTGTTTATGTAAATAAGATACAGCATATATTTCATAAAAAATAGAAAAAAACTCTGATAAAATTGGCGGTAAATAAATATTATTATCTGTGATAATGAAATGGATTAATTCGTGAATTGTACTAATAATATCGTATAGTGTGCTATTAAGTGTAAGAAACAAATAATAAGTTTCATCATCTATAACAACACAATTACTACCACTTGGAATTTTATCTAATTTTAATTTGACTCTTAATTTTTCTAACTCTTCTTTCGAATAATTATTAATATTTATTATTTTACCTTCTTTTTTTGCTTTTAAATATATATTTAACCATTCTATAGAAGGATCAATTTCTTTTAATATTTCACAAATATATCTATTTATTTCGTCTTCAGTTAAACTTGTTAAATTTTTAATATCATATTGTTCATCTACTTGACAATCAATAAGAAATTCATTCATCATATCCATTATTACATGAAAATTATAGAACATAAATTCATCTTTATAATTATCACTATCTTTTAATTTTGTAACCATTAACCATAATAAATCACTTAAAACTTCATAACAACATTTATCATGCAACCATTTTTCTAATTCTTTATCTGAAATATTTTCATTACCTGTTTCAGTTTTATATAATTCTCTTGCTCTATCATATAATTCACTAATATTAAAGTCTTTATATATCAGTTTTAAATCGTACTTTTTATCTAATAATAACTCTGAATAAACTTCTTTTAGATTCATTTCCCTAATTAGTTTCATATAATTTCCCCCATTAGGCAATATTATAGCATATTAATTTAAAAAACAAAATGATTTATTATCATCAATATTGCTCCTAAAAGAAAAAACAAATATGTTATATTTAATTTATTATAACTTTTAGAAGTTGGTAACAATTCGTACATTGAAATATGAATCATAATACCTGCTATAACGCCAAATAAGAATCCCATAATTCTATCGTTAATATAATTACTTAAAAAAAGATAAGTTAATAAAGCTCCAAAAGGTTCTGATACAGCAGATATAAATGTATAAAAAATAGCTTTAAATTTACTGTTAGTAGCATAATAAATTGGTATTGATATACTAATACCTTCTGGTATATTATGTAACGCTATGGCTATAGTTAAAGAAATACCTAACACAATATTAGTGTTAGTAGCCATGAAAGTAGCAATACCTTCAGGTATGTTATGAATTATTATAGCTAACATCGCAAAAACTCCTACTCTATACAAATTATTATCGGTTGGGATATATTTATCAATAAACATAGAAAACAAAATACCACTTACAACAAATATTAACATATAAATAAAGGAGGGAAATTTAGGGAAAATATTAATTAATAAATTATATGATTCTGGAATTAGATCAGTAAGTGATACTGTAAACATTACTCCTGAAGCAAATGCTAAAGATGCTATAATTATATTTTCATTTTTTTTCTTAAATATAAATATTGATCCAATCATTGTTGACAATCCCGATACAATAGTCAAAATAAAAGCAAATGATATGTTATTCATCGATATCACCTATAAAATTATATGACCAAATAAAAACTTAATAACAAGTATTAAGTTACAAATAATGAATAAAATATATTTTTTTATATAAAGATTATTTATTATATTTGTTATAATCAACGCCAACTATTTCACAAGCAATTTCAAATATAGTTTTTTCTGTATCAGGATTTTCTTCAATATAAAGATTAATATGTCTTTTAACAGAAGATTGAGTTACTTCCATATTAACAGTATACACTTCATCATTATCTTCCCAAATATTAATGATTTCTTTTACAATTTTATCTTGCTTATCACTTGACTCAGTTACTTCCATTTTCCAATCTTCTACTTTGTAGTCATATACTTTAGTAGTACCACATCCCGTTATAAATAACAAACAGATAAATAAAAATAATATTTTTTTCATAGCATCACCTAAATACATAGTATCAAATATAATTATATATGTCAAATTCGTTTTAATTTTCTTAAATAGTCTTTATTTTTTATTTTATATGATTCAATTGCTTTTTGTAATGATTTATTATATGTCCAATCATCTAAATTACAAGTTTTTAAAAATTGTAATGTTTTATCATAGTATTTTACTAAACATATCGAAATAAGCCATGAAACAGCCATTTTAACGTAATATTCATCACTTTTAATACAATTTACCATATCAAGTACTTCATCAATATAATCATCATTTAAATAGTAAAATAATGATACTATCCCTACTCTATTAACAAAGGCTTTATCATTTTTTAAATATTCTTTAATTTTAATTAAGTAGTTATCTAAGTTTTTATTAATAATTTTATAATTTAAAACAACTGAATCACAAGTAGCCCAGGAATCAATATAATTAATATAAAGATCAAATAATTTGATTGATTTATTATAATCTTTTAAATAAGTAATAACTAATCCATGAAGCATAATTTCTTCATAATATTTATGCTTATTATTTTTAATAAAAGTTAAATAATCATTTTTAGTTATTTCTTTTGCTATTTTTTTTAAAATAGGAATTCTAACTCCGATTATATTATTCGTTTTAATAATTCTTTCATTAAATTTTCTATATTCATTATCTTTAATACTAAACAAATATTTAATTAATTCATCATTATCCGTGAGGATGGAATTTGGTATATTCATCTTTTAATTTTTGATTTGATATATGAGTATATATTTGTGTAGTAGATAATGAACTATGACCTAACATTTCTTTGATGCTTACAATATCAGCGCCTCTATCAAGTAAATGAGTTGCGAAAGAATGTCTTAAAGTATGAGGAGAAAATTCTGTTTTAATATTTTTTTTAATAGCTAATTCTTTTACTAATTTATAAAAACTTTGTCTTGATAATTTTTTACCATGATTGTTTAAAAATATATAATCGGTATTAGTTTTTAGTAGTTCTTTTCGATATTCCAATATATACTTTTTTAAATAATATATAGCATAATCACCAATTGGGATTATTCTTTCTTTACTACCTTTACCTAATGTTCTTATTAAATCACTATCTAAATCAATATCATTTAGTTTTAAATTAACTAATTCACTTACTCTAAGTCCTGTAGCGTACATTAATTCTAACATTGCTTTATTTCGGTAACTATATTTGTCAACTAAATCAATATCTAACAAATTTTTAACTTCATCAAGTGATAATACTTTAGGTAAAGTTTTCCTTAATTTTGGTACTTCCAAATATTCCATTGGATCTGTTACAAATCTATTAGATAATACTAAAAACTTATAAAAAGTTCTTAAAACCGATACATTATGATTTATAGAACTAGTAGATAATTGTTGTTCTCTTAAATATTTTGTATATTCCATTATATCTTTTCTTTTAATACTATTGATATTTAAATTTTTTTTACTAATATATTTATAATATTTATATAAATCATTCATATAAGAATTAATCGTTTCGTTGCTATATTTTTTATCTATTAATAAATATGTTTTAAATTCTAAAGCTTTATTATTAAATTCATCTTTATTTGGTATAAAATTCATATTATCACCTATATAATTATATCACACTCTATTAATTTTTTAATAATTTTGATAAAATAATATGTGGTGATTTATATGGAACCTTTAGCACATATTTTAAGACCTACTAAATTAGATGATATAGTTGGTCAAAAACATTTGATTGGTAAAGATAAAATACTAACTAATTTAGTTAAAAATAAAAAGTTATTTTCAATGATTTTATATGGTAAACCTGGTATTGGCAAAACTAGTATTGCTACTGCTATTGTAAATGAATTAGGCTATAAATATATTTTATTAAATGCTGTTATAAATAATAAAAAAGATTTTGATGATGCTATAGAAGAAGCTAAATATAATAATGAATATATTATCATTATGGATGAAATTCATAGATTAAATAAAGATAAACAAGATTTATTATTACCATATTTAGAAAATGGTTTAATTACCTTAATAGGTATGACTACATCTAATCCATATCATAAAATAAATCCAGCAATTAGAAGTAGATGTCAAATATTTGAATTAAAAGAATTAAACGATGAAGATATTAAAGAAGCTTTAAAAAAAGGTGTTAAATATTTAGAAGATATTCAAATTGATGATGAAACAATTAATTATATTGTTAAATTATCTGGAGGAGATTTAAGATTTGCTTATAATTTATTAGAAGTATCTTATTATTCTAGTAGTGATAAAATAGTGAACGTTGAACATATTAAAAAAATAAATAGTAAACCTGTATTCTTTCATGATAAAAACGAAGATGGCCATTATGATGTATTATCCGCTTTTCAAAAGTCAATTAGAGGTAGTGATGTTAACGCTAGTCTACATTATCTAGCTAGATTAATTGAAGCTGAAGATTTAGATAGCATTTATAGACGAATGACAGTTATTGCTTATGAAGATATTGGACTTGCTAACCCTTCAATGGGGCCTAAAGTAGATGCTTGCATTAATGCTTGTGAACGATTAGGATTACCTGAAGCAAGAATACCACTCGCTACAGTTGTAGTTGAGTTAGCTTTATCTCCTAAATCTAATTCGGCTCATGTTGCCTTAGATAATGCTTTATTGGATATTAGAAATGGTAATACTGGTAATGTTCCTAATCATATTAAAACAAATTCAAAAGATTATAAATATCCTCACGATTATCCTAACGCTTTTGTTAAACAACAATACTTACCAGATAAAATTAAAAATAGGAAATATTATATTCCTAAAACAACAAGTAAATATGAAACTGCATTAAAAAATGTTTATGATAAATTAAATAAATTGCAAGATGATTAATCTTGCTTTTTTTGTGCATATTAATATTGGTGATAGGATGAAAAAACAAAGTATTTGGATAAAAGATTATCAAAATAAAGTAAATAAATTAGATAAAGATATAGAATGCGATGTTTTAATAATTGGTGGTGGGATAACAGGTTTAACTACAGCCTATCAGCTAATAAATAAAAATTTAAAAGTGATTATAGTAGAAAAAAATCAAATAGGATGCGGAGTTACATCAAAATCGACTGCTAAAATAACCTATTTGCAAGAATTAATATATACAAAATTAAAAGATAAGGCACTACCATATTTAAAATATCAATTGCAAGCTATTAATATTATTAAAGATATAATAGAAAAAGAAAATATTGATTGTGATTTAGAACAAGTAGAATCATTTGTTTATGATAAAAATAAAGATAGTTTAATAAAAGAAAAAGAAATATTAGAATCATTTAATATTAAAGTAAATATTAATAAAAATTCTATTTCAGTTAAAGACACTTATGTATTTCATCCAATTAAATATTTATTAAATTTAAAAGAAATATTATTAAAAAATAATATTGAAATATATGAAAAAACAAATGTTATTAAAATACATGATTTAGTTTATACTGATAAATATAAAATAAAAGCTAAAAAAATCATATTAGCTTGTCACTACCCTTTTTTCTTATTTCCATTATTAACTCCAATTCATTGTTATTTAGAAAGATCTTATTTGTGTAGTGTTAAAAATGTTAAAAACAAAAAAATATCTTCAATAACATCTAAAATACCAACAATATCAATGCGATACTATAATAACAATTTAATTTATTTAAATGGATCACATAAAATCACTAATAAGTATAATGAAAATATAAATTTTAATGATTTAATTAAAGAAGCCAGTATTTATGGTGATATAGAATATATTTGGTCTAATCATGATATTATGACTGCAGATCATTTACCTATTATAGGAAAATTAAAAGATAATTTATTAATTGGAACCGGTTATAATACATGGGGGATGACTAATGGTACAATAGCAGGCAAAATATTAAGTGATATCGTTTTATACGATAAAGAGTATGAATTATTTTCTCCTAAAAGAAACTTAATATTTAAAATAAATAATATTAATAATTTATTATCAGTTTCTAAAACACTCATCGAAAATAAATTAATACCTAATAAAAAATGGAATTCTAAAAATGTCATATTTACTAAAATTAATAATGATAATGTAGGTATTTATATTGATAAAGATAATAAAAAACATATAGTATATAATAAATGTCCGCACTTAAAGTGCAATTTATTATTTAATGATGTAGAATTAACCTGGGATTGCCCTTGTCATGGCTCAAGATTTGATATTGATGGTAATTGTATTATGGGACCAAGTTGTTATGATATAACATACAAAAAACAGTAAAATTTTACTGTTTTTTCATACTAAAATATGATGTTGTTGTATCTAATTTAATACCTCTTAATTGCGCCATTTCATTAATTGTTACAAAAGCATAACCTTGTTTTTGTAATTCTTCCATAGCAAGTAAAGCTCCTTCTACTGATGATTTATATATATCATGAACTAATACAATAGCACCATCATGAGCATGTTCTATTATTTCATTAGCTACTCTATTTTTATCTTTATATTTCCAATCTAATGGATCAATATTCCACAAAACAATATTCATATTAGCTAGTTCTTTTCCATGATCAGTTAAATTACCATAAGGAGGTCTTAATAAAGTTGGACTTTTACCAATTACACCTTTAATAGCATCATTTGTTTTTTTAACTTCATCCATTAAAGCAACATCACTTAATAAATTTAAATTTCTATGATTATATGTATGACTTCCAATATCATTACCTTCTAAATAAGCTCTTTTAATTGTTTCTTTATTACTATTTACCCTACTACCTAAAACAAAGAAAGTAACTTTAGCATCATACTTGTCTAAATTATCTAATAAATAATTAGTATTAGTTTCACTAGGACCATCATCAAAAGTAAAAGCAATTAATTTTTTATCTTGATATTTAGTTAAATCTCTTACTTCAGGGATAATACTTACAACTTCTTCTTCTTTACTTTTATTTCTATATTCCTCTTTTAATAAATCATTTATTTCTTCATAAGGTATAGTAATTTTTATTTCTCCATCAGCCCATGAAGCTACTTGATAAGGTGGGAATAATAATTCTAATCCTTCATCTTTAAAATTAAAATGTCTATAATTATCAATAGTTGGATCAGTTCCTTTTTTAACCCATAATTCATCAAATTTTTTATCTTCTAATTTTAAAACATAATAATAAGCGATACTAGATAGTTTTTTAAATGATTCTTCATCTTTAAAGAAGTATTTTAAATCCACAAATTCTTTAGTTTTGCTGTCATAATATAAGCTTGTGTCATCTCTAGTATAATGTGCTCCTCCAGTATAGGCAAATGTTAACATATAAACATGAGTAATATCTTTATAATCATTTACATTAACGCTCAAATTAAAATCATATTTAGGCTGTTCAATATCTTCTACTTCTTTAACATTATTAAGAAAAGCATCTTTTTGTTTTTTTACATATTCATCTACTTTTTGTTTTATTTTTTTATTTTCTATATTAGGATAATCAATTTTCAAATCATAATTATCTGTACTTTCTAATATATGTAACTCTTCCTTTTGATTTAATCCTTTTATTACAAATATACCACTTATTAAAATGATTAAACTCATACTTAAAACTAATATTTTTCCTCTTCTATTTAAATGCCTTTTCATACAATACCTCCAACTACTTAATAATATGTCTTTTTAAATAATACTATTTCCTAGTATATCAAAAAAAAGAATATATTCAATATTCTTTTATAATTTATATATTTTTTTACATTAAATTTGACAAAATAATATTAATCACCAATCATATAATTTTCCTCTTTGATTAACACTATTTGCTTATATTTTTAATATAAGGTTTCTTTATTTCATCATTTCTTTTAATTTGACGTAATAAATTTTTAATTTTCTTTCTTAAGAAAAATACTTCTTCAACTTCATCATAATTACAACTTTCTAATCTAGTTGATGACAATAATTTATGCCATTCCTCTAAATCAACATCAGATGTTTTTGCAAAAAAAGCTATCATAAAAAAATTATAAAAATCAATCAATTGTTTACTTGAAACGGCTTGTTTACTTGAAACACTTTTAAAATTAGAATAATATTCAGTTAAATTAATACTTGTAATTTGTTCTTGTGCTAATGTTGTAGCTATACTATCTAAATCACTAAGCATTAATCCAACTATTTCTCTTTCATCAGCTGACTCAACAGGGAAAATAAAAGCCCCCATTAAAGAAGTAACATAACTCAATTGATTTTCTAATTTACCATTAATTATAGCTAATTTTAAACGTAAATAATACTCTTTAAAATTCTCTACTGTTATTTTTTCAATAGCAAGTTTTTGTTCCATATTTTTAAAATAATCTTCATTTATCAATTTATTCATATATCTTTTCCTCTCCTATGTACAATAAACATTATATCATATTTCATTTAATTGTCAATACAACTAATATTCAAAATACATTTCAATCATTTCTATTGATATTAAAAAATAATATCTAACTTAGACATTTTATTTTCTTAATAGTCTAATTTTATATTCGTCTTTTACTAAAAATTCATCTTTCATATTTTTTTTATCTTTATTTTCATATTCAAATTCACAAAGTATTTCGTCGATTAATTTAATGCTATTTAAATCTAAGCATCTTTTAATATTCATATTAATCATTTCACTAGTAATATAGCAAAATTTTAAATAATCAATTGATTCTATTAAATGTAAATACGTATGTGATCTTCTAAATAAAACAGCACCATTATCAATAGTAGAAGTTCCACCTAATTTGTTAGGAATAATTAAATGATGAAAAGTAAAAATATCATCTTGCTGTAAAGAATAACCCATAAAATCATAACCTAACTCTTTTATCTTAAATTCTCTTATCATTAATTTTGTTACTGCTTTCATATACATACCCCTATAAATAAAAAATTTTAATTTGTTACTTTTCTAGACTGTATTTCAGCTATTTTTTCAAAGACTTCAGTAGCATTATTTTCATTTATTTCAGTATAGCCTAATTCTTTTAATGCTTGAACTTTAACAGTATTTAATTCCATAGTACGACTCATTTTTTCTTCTATTTTGTGCTCAATTTGTGCTACAAATCTTTCATGAGAAGCAGCTAATTTTGTTTTAGATGCGCCACCACCATTATATAATGAAAATGCAGAAAATAAAATACTTTCAAATGTAAATTGTTGTTCTTCATCAAAAACAAACTCCATAGGCTTAGTAAAACCAGCAGCTTTAGAAACATAACCTAAAATATACTTTAATTCTTTTGAATTATCTAAAGATTGTAAATAATGATATAAATATAATAAAATATAATAACCTTCACTATCGTTTTCATCTTCTACTTTTTCTTTTAATAATTCAATGATATCCTGTAATAATATTTTTTGTTTCTTTCCTAAACCATCTAATACTAAACTATTTTCGCCTTCATCAGTTTTTGTTAATGAATTTAATCTATCGTCTACTTCATATATATAATCAGTTGTTATTTTAATTTTATTAATTTCTTCAGCTGATTTTACTCCTAATAAATTTAACAATAATACTTTTTTATCTTTTGGCCATTTATTAATATTATCTAGTTCTAAATAATTGTATATCATTTGTCTAGATACTCCTAAAAATTTGGCTAACTTTACTTTAGAAATGCCAAGTTCATGTAATAATTCATTCAATTTGTTCATTCTCTTAACCCTCCTACAATAATTTTATCACATTATTGTCAAATGTCAAGCGTAAAGTAAAAGTATATGAAAAAAATAAATATCTTATTTAATTAAAGTATTTGCTTCATTTTTATAAATGCTTTATTTAAATTTAAATTTTATCAAAAAAAAAAAGCAAAAAATTGCTTTTAATAATTTATTTTTCTTAATTCGAAATAACTTTGAGGATGTTCACAAACTGGGCATACTTTAGGAGCAGATTTACCAAAATGAACATGACCGCAATTACGACAAATCCACATTTCATCTGTACCTTTATTGAATACTTTTTCTGCTTTAACATTTTCTAGTAAAGCCTTATATCTTTCTTCGTGTTCTTTTTCAATTTTACCAACGCTTTCAAATAAAAATGCTATATGATCAAAGCCTTCTTCTTTAGCTTCTTTTGCAAAGCCTGCATACATATCTGTCCATTCATAATTTTCACCTGCTGCAGCATCTTCTAAATTTTCGATAGTACTTGGTACATTACCACCATGTAATAATTTAAACCATATTTTAGCATGTTCTTTTTCATTTCCTGCTGTTTCTTCAAATATAGCAGCAATTTGCTCAAAGCCTTCTTTTTTTGCTTTAGAAGCATAATAAGTATACTTATTTCTAGCTTGAGATTCTCCTGCAAAAGCAGCCATTAAATTTTGTTCTGTTTTACTTCCTTTTAATTCCATAATTAATTCTTCCTTTCCTTACATTCATTACATATTCCAAATAAAACAATATCACTATTTAATACTTCGAAATTATATTTTTCTAATATAACTTTGTCAATATCTAATAAATTAATATCAATAATATTATCACATTTTATACAGCATAAATGACAATGATTAGTATTTTTATCATATCTATCAATAGATAAAGGAATTCTTTTAACCAATTTATTTTCCACTAAACTATTTAAATTACGATAAACTGTTCCTAAGCTAATATCAGGTATATCATTTTTTACTTTTTCATAAATCATATAAGCAGTTGGATGATCATAACTATTATTTATAATTTCAAGTATTTTTTGTCGTTGTTTAGAATATTTCATGACTCACCTCAAAAGTAGTAATCATTCCTACTTCTATTTAATTATATACTACTTATTTATTTAAGTCAATATCTTTTTCTTCTAATTTTTTTATAATTTTTCGTTGATTAGAAATAATTAATTCAATATGATCATGAAGTTGCTCTAAAATAAGTTCACTTTTCAAATCAATACGATAATCATTTTGATTTCTTAAACTATCTTTTTTTGATTGTCTATTTTGACTCATCATAATGATAGGAGCTTGTAAAGCAGCAATACATGATAATAATAAGTTTAGTAAAATAAATGGATAAGGATCAACATTATCCCATAAATAAATATTTAAAAGAATCCAAATAATCAAAAATGATGAAAATCCAATTATAAAATACCAGCTACCAGCTATTTCTGTGATTTTATCAGCAACTTTATCAGAAAATTTTAAATTATTTTTATCTAACTTATCAACATCAACAGCTATTGGTTGATCAAATAATAATTCCATTAATTCTTCTTCATCAATTTCTTCTTTACTTTTTAATAACATTTTAACTATTTCTTTTTTCTTACTTTTATCCACAAACTCACCTTCCTACAATATAAATTATACTTTATATTAAATAAAAAAACAAGAAAAAAAGATTCATTTTAGAATCTTTTAAGCTAATAATAATTTTTTTATTTCTCTTATAGACAACACCTTTCCTTGACTAACTATTTGGCCATTAATTACAAGACCCGGAACATTTTTAATTCCATATTTATTTTTAGATGAATCATCTAATTTATCAATAACAGCATTACAATTTATTTCTTCTACTGCTTTATCAACCATTTTAGATAATTTCATACCATTACTACAATTGGTTCCAATTATTTTTATGTTTATATTATCACCTCACTTCTATAAACATTATAACTAATGAATGTAGAAATTGTGTGTTAGAATAATGGGAAAATATGGTAATTATAGTTATGGACTATTTTTTAAAAATTTGATAAAATTATATTTAGAGGTGTAATGATGTCAACAGAAATTTTTATTAAAATATTATTAGTGACTTTTAGTTGTTTTTTATTTGTTTATTTATTGGTACCTTTTGTAAAAAAGATAGCTGAACATATAGGAGCTATGGATATTCCAAATAAAAGAAAGGTTCACAAAGTACCTATTCCAAGATTAGGTGGTCTAGCAATATTCTTAGGTTTTCTCTTTGGCTATATGGCTTTTTGTCAACCAAACGATTTAATGAATTCAATATTTATCGGTAGTTTTATTATTATAATTACTGGAATGATCGATGATATTAAACCTTTAGATGCAAAAACAAAATTGATTGGGCAATTCTTAGCAACTTTAGTAGTTGTAATTTATGGCAACATTTTATTATCAAGTATTAGTGCCTTTGGTATATATATTAATTTTGGCATATTTGCTTATCCAATTACAATAATATTTATTTTATCTTTTATTAATTGTATGAATTTAATAGATGGATTAGATGGCTTGGCTGCTGGCATTAGTAGTATCTTCTTTTTAACGGTCGGATGTATTGCTGTATTCAAAAGTTCACAAGGATTAAATTTTATATTATGTTTTATAATGTTAGGTTGTTGTTTAGGATTTTTAACCTATAATCGTCATCCTGCTTCGATATTTATGGGTGATACTGGTTCTATGTTCTTAGGATATATTATAAGTATAATTGCACTATTGGGATTTAAAAATGTAACAATGACTTCTATAATTATACCATTTGCGATATTAGCTATTCCATTTTTAGATACTATCTTTGCTATCATAAGAAGATATTTAAAAAATGAAAAAATTACTAAGCCTGATAAATTTCACATTCATCATCAATTATTAAATATGAAATTTTCTCATCAAAAAACAGTAAGAATTATTTGTTTAATAGATGCTTTATTTGCATTTACTTCTATTGTATATGTATTAGTGGATAGACAACTTGGATATGTAATGTATGGCATATTAATGTTGTTAGTTTTAATATTTATTTTAAATACAAACGTTGTAATAGAACATAAAAAAAGTATTTTAGAAAAATTTGATTTCAAGAGGAAAAAAAATGATTAATAATGTAGGAATTGATATCATCGAAAACAAAAGAATAGACATAAATGATAGTAATTTTATAAATTGCGTTTTAACGGACAAGGAAATAGAAATATTTAAAAGAAAAAAAGGTCATAAAAAAATAGAATTTTTATGTGGTAGATTTACAGCTAAAGAGGCAATAATTAAAGCATTAAACAATGAAAATCCACATATGAAGGAAATAGAAATATTAAACAAAAAAAATGGCGCACCATTTGCCATTTTTAAAAATTATAACATTTTATTATCTATTTCACACGAAATAAATTATACAGTTTCTATTGCGATAATATTGAATTGATAATATTATAAATACTGTCACCATCTAAATTATTCATTTTTAACATTTCTTTATAAGTTCCGTATCCTTTGGCAAAAGAATCATTCAAACCAATTTTATATAATTTTATGTCTAAATTATTTTCAGCAATGATATTACCTATAATACTACCTATACCACCAAGTATATTTTGTTCTTCAACAGTAACAATATACTTGTTTTTTTCATTTATAATACTATTTTTATCAAAAGGTTTAATAGTTGCAACATTTACTATTTTAATAGAAAAACCATCAGACTCTAATTTATTACTTGCTTCTATTACCTCATTAATAATACTTCCAGTTACATAAATAGATATATCTTTACCTTCTTTTATTAAATTATTCTTACCAAAAATGAATTTATAATTTTCATCATATATTTCTTTTTCATTACTCATGCCCATTCTTACATACACTGGTCCTATATGGTTATATGCATAATCTATACATTGTTCTAATTCTTTAGGAGAACAAGGAGACAAAATAGTTAAATTAGGTAATTGATATAATAAAGCTATATCTTCTGTTGTATGATGAGTTGGTCCTAATGTTGACCAAGATAAGCCACTTCCCATACCTATTAATTTAACATTATAATTTTGTAAACAAATATCGTCTCTAATAAATTCATAAGAACGGTATACCAAAAAAGCACTAGTCGTATAAACAAATGGTATTTTACCGCAACTGGCTAGACCTGCCGCTGCAGCCACTTTATTATTTTCACTTATCCCGAAATTGATGACTTGAGTGGGAAATTCACGAGCAATCATTTCATCATAATCAGTTCCACTATCTGATAAACAAGAAATGACATTTTTATCTTTTTGTAATAGTTTATATAGTGAATTTATATAAGCTTTTTGCATTCTTCAATTTCCTCCTCGCTAATGTTTAATTCTTTCATAAAAATTTTTAATTCTTTTTTATTTGGTAATCGCCAATGCCATCTTGGATCATTCTCAACAATTGAAACTCCTTTTCCTTTAATTGTGTCCGCTAATATTACTAATGGTTTATTAACGTTTTTTTGCTTAAATGCAGATTTAAGTTCTGAAGTATTGTGTCCATCTACTTCAACTACTTCACAACCAAAAGCATTGAATTTATCCTTCCAACTATCTATACTCATTATACTTTTTAAAGTCCCCATTTTTTGAATTTTATTACAATCAACAATTATAATTAAATTGTCTAATTTATAATGCACAGCAAACATAACAGCTTCCCAAATCGTACCTTCTTCACATTCACCATCACCTAATAAAACATATATTTTTTCTTTTTTATTGTCTATTTTTTTAGCTAAAGCCATTCCAACCGCTAAAGATAATCCATGACCTAAAGAACCAGTAGTTGCTTCAACACCAGGAATATTAGGTATACAAGGCTCGCCGCCTAAAACGCTATTTGGTTTAGAAAATGTTTTCAATAAATCTTTGCTAAAAAATCCTACTTCAGATAACATTGTGTAAAGTGCTAAACTACCATGACCTTTACTTAATATAAATCTATCTCTATCTTCCCAATTAGGATTATTTGCATCGTACTTTAAAACTTTTTCTTTATATAAGACTTCAAGTATTTCAACAATGGAAAAAGCGGATGCAATATGTGCAATACTAGCTGAATATGCTGTTAAAAAAATCGTTTTTCTATAATTCATTTAGACCTCCTTAATTAAATAATGTAATCGTTTCTGAATCCAGACCCGAATTACCAACTTCACGAAAATTATTTAAAAACTCCATATCTTCTTTTGCTATTTCAAAATCAAATACATCTAAGTTATTTTTAATTCTTTCAATGTTTTTGCTTTTAGGTAATGGTAAAGTATTATTTTGTATACACCATCTAATACATAGTTGCGCAACTGAAACATTATATTTTAAAGCCATATCTTTTAATTCATTAACTTTAAATAATTTGCCAGAGCCTAATGGGCTCCAAGCTTCTACTAGAATATCATTTTTATTGCAATATTCTAATATATCTTTATTATAAGCACCAATATGGAATTCAATTTGATTTACCATCGGTTTTATTTTAGCATTTTTTATTAATTCTTCTAATTGATTTATTTTAAAATTACATACTCCAATTGCTTTAACTAAACCTTGTTCATACAAATATTCAAATGCTTTCCAAGTTTCATTATTAATCTCTATCCAATCAGTATGTACTGCTTTAGAAGCTGGCCAATGGATTAAGTATAAATCTAAATATTCACAGTTTAAATTTTTAATTGTTCTTTTACAAGCATTTATAATATTTTCATACCCTCTATCATCATTCCATAATTTACCCGTTATAAATAATTCTTCTCTTTTTGTATTAGCCTTTTTAATACCTTTTCCGATAGTTTCCTCATTGCCATATGCAAAAGCTGTATCAATATGATGATAACCAGATTTAATTGCTTCTACTATTATATCGATAGTTTCATCATTATTTTTTAATTTCCAAGTTCCAAAACCAATTGGAGGAATAAAATTTCCATTATTAAGCTTCATACCAATCTTCCTCTTCTATCATTATATTTATTTTATCTTTTGTTTTATCAACTTGTTTATGCCAATTAGTTAATAATTTATCCCAAGAATCATAGTTATCATCATTTCTTCTATCTGGTAAATCATAATTTTCTTTAATATATCCTTCTAAAAAATTAGTATATTTTTCTGCTCCAAAAATGTTGACATGATTATTATTATAAAAATTAGTATCAAAATTTAGATTTAATTCATCATAATACTCATTAGTATCTAAAAAATTAAAACCATTTTTTACAATTTTTTCTTCAATATAATTATATATTTCTTTATCTTCTTTAGGCATCGAATATGGTGAAACAATAAATAATATTTCACAATCAATTGTTTTAATATATTCTAACAAATCAATTAAAATCTTTTCCGTTTCTAAAGAAACTGGAGTTTGTTCATTAGTTTGAAAATCTTGTTTTACAATTGGATGCACGCGTTGATAAATTCCAAAACCTTTATAAATATTTTCATACATTCCTAACATAATTTTTATAGAATTCTTTACATCAATACCATCTCGATTAGTATGATATTTAAATAAATCGAAATGATAATTAATAGGATCATCACCTAATACACTTAAAACATTATCATTAATAAAATCATATCTATTTTTAGAAAAAGCCATACCTGTAGTCAAATTATAATAATATGCCGATTGAGGTCCTTTTTTTTCATTATCTCGATAGCTATATGCTCTCGCATCAATTAAAATTAATTTGGGATTTTGATATTCCAAGACTTCTTTAATCATATATTTGTAACTTTCCGCTTGAATACTATTAACAGCAAAATTATATGAAGCTATTCCTTCGTCCTCATAAGCTTTTAAAGGCTGCCAATAAACAAATGCTGCACTTCCGCCAATATATACCATATCTAAACTATTCTTTTCTTCATTGTAAAATCCAGCAATATTTTTTAAATTAACATTTATAGGCTTCATAATATAAGTTAAAAATATAAAAATTAATACAAATAAAATTAGAAAAATCAATATTTTAGTAATGTCAATAATATTTTTTTTACATTCCCTCATATTAAAAACCTCCATATATAAATTCGCTAGCGCTATATCCAGGTCCATATGCACCAAAAATTAAAATTATGATTATTACGGCAAATAAAACAAACCATCTAAAAAATAAATTTTGATCTTTAAATTTTTCAAAAACATTAATATTATTATAATTTAGATAATCAACTATAATCACTAAAATACTACATATTAAAATAATTAATACTGGTATTTCTGGTAAATTTTTTATAAGTGTTGAATCAAAGAAAACAAAAATCTCTTTTATAACATCTATAGTTCCTAATAAACTAGGTGAACATGCAACTAGCCATATAATACACATAAAGCCAAAAGTTCGTAAAGATTGAAATAATCTAAAACTAAAGCAATCAGTATTAATATGTAATTTCTTATTAAGTTTTTTTATATCATCATCGAATATTTGTCCCAATGTTAAATAAATCCAAGGTAAAACACCAGCAGCAAAAATATATCTAAATGACGCGCCGTGCCATAAGCCAATTAATAACCAAAGAATTAATATTGCTAAAACTGTTGGAATTAATTTACCGTATTTTTTACCAAATTTATTTTTACAAGATTTACCTAGTTTTTGGAATATTTCTGATTTTAACAAAGGATACATAATATAATCTTTTGCCCAAGTTCCTAATGATATATGCCATCTTCGCCAAAATTCAGTTAAATTTTTTGAAAAAAATGGACTATCAAAATTTTCGATTAATTTAATGTCATACATTTTTGAAGCCCCATAAATAATATCCATACATCCAGAAAAATCAGTATAAATTTGAATAGCGTACAATATAACTGCAAAAACAATATAAAAACCGGTATAAGTAGTATAATTATCAAATATAGTATTAACTACAAGCGCTAACTGATCAGCAATGACTAATTTTTTCATTAAACCATAAATTATTCTATAAAACCCTAAAAAAATATTATCAAAATTAAACTTCTTTTCTTCAAATAATTCTTTTTCCATATAATTATATCTAACAAATGGTCCAGAAATTAAAATTGGATAATAACAAGCAAATAAACTATGCTTTAAGATGTTTGTTTGAGGCTTATAAGCTTTTCTATAAATATCAATAACATAACCTGTTAAAGATAAGGTATAATAAGATATTCCCAATGGTGCTAATAAAGATAATGTACCTACTTTAAAATCAAGGCTAAATAGCTTACTAAAAGCATTTATCGTAAGAGGAAATATATTAAAATATTTTAAAAGAAATAAAGGCCCTAAAATAGAAAACAATGTTAAAAATAAAATTAATTTTCTTTTTTTAGAATATTTTCCCATTAAATTTGTACCTAAAAAGGTCGTTATAATACCAAAAATTAAATATAATAATAATTTCCAAGAACTTGCGAACAAGAAAAAAAGTATACTAGAAACAAGAAGAACAAACCATCTATTCTTCTTAGAAAAAGCATAGTATACAATTACACTAATAAATAGAAAAATTAAAAAACTAAAATTTACAATTTGCATAAACACACCCCGCCTAATCAACAAATCCAATTTTCATATTTCCTCTTAGCACTTTATCGTCTTTATTATCAAATATACTACATTTGATTTCAATTTGTTTAAACCTTTCATCTTTTTTAACTACTTTTCCTTTGACTAACAAAGGACAATTTGAAATAAAAACAGGTTTAACAAAGCTAACCGATACTTCGTGAATTAAACTTTTTTCTCCTGGTAAATAAACTCCTGCTAGTGTTGATAATATTGCTGAAGTAAGCATACCATAAACAACTTTTTCAGAATAGCCTTTTGATTTTGCATAAGATAAATCATTATGCAAAGGATTAATATCTCCAGTTATTTCTAAAAATTTTTGCATTTTATCATTGGTAATATTATAATCAAAGCTTACTTCATATCCTACATCAATTTCTTCAAAATTAAAATGTTTCATATTCTTTCTAAAATAATGTCGACCATTTCCCCAACATTTTTCATTGAAGTAACTTCATTCATATTAAATTTAATACCAAATCTATTTTCAATAGCTACAACTAAATTAATATGTTCTAAACTATCCCAATCTTCAATATCATCAGCAGTAGTACTATCATTTACTTGTATACTTTCATCATCAAATACATCTTGAAAAACCTCATCTAATTGTTTATAAATTTCTTCTCTTGTCATTTATTTCTCCTCCACATCTATAAATTTATTTTTATTTTTATAATCATTTATAACAAATTTCCAAACAGTATTACCATCTTTATCTTCACTAATTTTTGTAAAGCCTTGAATTTTATAAAAATCCTTAACCATACCATTTTTAACTGTTGGATAATAATATCCATAAACTTCTTTAATATTATGTTTTATACATTCTTTAATTAATGAATCCATCATTGCAAATTCCATATCTCGTTTTAAAACTCGACAACTCATAATCCATAAATCGATATCTAATTTTTCATTAGTTTTTTTGCCAATTACTACTGATACAACTCCATTATCACCAAATTTATCTTCCAATTTACCATACAAAGTAATATATTCAGCATTATTAGCAGTATCTTCAATTTCATTTTGGGTATATCTTTTAGTAGTTAAATTGAATTGATTGCTTTTATTGGTTAATTGAGCAATTCTAGCCATATAAATTGGTTCAAATTTATCAATTGTTGCCTTCATATTTAATGATTTTAAATAATCATCATAATTTTCAAAGGATGATATCATTTTATTTCTTTCAATATTATCCTTGTACATTTTATTTTTTTTGACATCATCACCTGATAAGTTGATATTCTCAAAGTATCCTGAATGATCAATAACTTGAATATACTTATATGGTTCATTCATTTCTGGAACTGCCACATCATTAATATAATCTTTAACAATCGCTCGTTCAGCTGGATTATCATCAACAAATACTAAACTGTCTACGCCTAAATTTAATTCACTAGCAATTGCTAACATATTATTAGATTTAGGCTCCCAATTAGCTTTAATAACGATAAAATCATCAGGCTTTAATATTCCATCAATATGATTTAATCCTGCTAATGCATTTTCCAAATCATTTTTACTATTAATATTTAATAATATTCCCATTTGGCTTATTTCTTTTAAATATTTTTGAAAATCAGTGTAGACTTGTCCTTCAGAAGTTTCTTCACCAATAATTAAATTGTCTACTCCATCATCACCAACGATTCCACCCCATAAAGTATTATCCAAATCTAAAACTAACCCTTTTTTATTTTTGCCATATATTGCTTTTATTATATTTGCAAGATTAAAGGATAATAATGGGATAGCAGGAACCGCCATCGCATATTTATACATATACCAATAAAAAGGATCTTGCCATTTATCTAACCCGTATTGACTTGATAAATAATTGATATCTAAAATATAAAAATTAGCATTATTCTCAGCATAATCATAAAATTTCAAATTTAATTTAGTAATAAAATTAGTTTTTCCCCGATAATCAGTCGCATCTTTATTTCCTAAAATACGATAAGATAAGCAATCAAAATTATTTTGAATAATTGGACATTGGTATTTGTTTTTTAAATTTTGCCACATATCTTCAAATCTAATATATTCTGAATTTAATTTTTCTTTCACATCGTCTTTGCTATCATTTAAATTAGGATAGTTGATGATATTTTTATTAGAAGTACATATATAAATAATATCTGGTTTAAATTCTTCTAGTTCTTTATTTTCGAACATTGCATCTTCCCAAAATTTATTGTATTCTGATTCATAAAAATTAGCTTTTATTCCATAATTTAAAAGAAACAATTCTAAAACTAGCTTTATATCATTGGTAGTTGAACCACCTAATATTGCAATATTTTTTTCTAAAAATTTTTTATTCTGTTTTAACAATTCTTTTTTTAAAGTCTTTTTTTTCTTTAATATATATTCCCCATCAAAAGGATATTCTAACTCTTTCATTCTCTCACCTTAATAAGTATATCATAATTTTTTATTTTTTTAATCTTTTTTCATAAATTCTTCATAGGCAGCTATAACTTTTTCAGGCTCACCTATTTGTTTAATTTTACCATCGTGTAACCATAATACTTCATTACATAACTCTTTTAACGTTCCTAAACTATGTGAAACTATTACTACAGTTCTGTTTTCATCAGATATTAATTCCTTCATTTTGTTATAACTTTTTTGTTTAAATTTGACATCACCAACACTAAATACTTCATCTATTAACATAATATCAGTTTCTAATATTGCGGTTATAGAAAAAGCTAATTTAGAATACATACCACTCGAGTAACTTGATACTGGTTTATAAATAAATTTACCTAACTCAGAAAATTCAATTATTTCATCTACTCTTTCCTTTATTTCCTTTTCTGAAAAGCCTAATAACATACCAGACAAAAATATATTTTCATAACCAGTTAATTTGTTTTGAAATCCAACGCCAATTGACAATAATGAAACTGAATTGCCGTGTAAATCTATTGTGCCTGAATCAGGAGAAAATATACCCGCAATGCTTCTTAACATTGTTGATTTACCACTACCATTTTTACCAATAATTCCTAATATTTTACCTTTTTCAACACTAAATGTTACTCCTCTAACTGCCTCAAATACTTCAGCTTTACTCATTTTCATTTTCAATAATGATTTTTTTATTGAAAATCCCTTTAATGTTCTATAACTTATATGTAAATCTTTAACTGTAATTGCATCTTTACTCATTTTGTCACCTTCGCATAACTATTTTCATATTTTTGTATTGTTTTAATACCAATAAATGATAAAAATACACCAACTAAAAGCCATAATCCTAACATTCGATAATTCACTAAATGAGCATTTAAAAAAGTTTTCCTAAATGAATCAATTATAAATGCAACGGGATTTAAATTTAATAATATTCTGTTATAAGGACTAGGTACTCTTGTTGAAATTGCATAAAATATACCAGATAAATAAAAAGTCAATTTAAGTAATATCGTCATAACATTGCTCAAATCTTCAACAAATACACCAAAATGCATTAAAATACAGGCTATTCCAAACGACAGTACAAATAATACAATTAAAACCGGAAAGAATTGCAACATATAAAGTGTATATGGCACTTTAAATATCAACATCATAACTAATATTAATCCCCAAGAAATAAACATTTTAAATAAATTAGTAAACATCTTAATTAGTAATAATATATATTTAGGAATATATACTTTAGTAACAATCGATTTATTGTTAGCAATTAATTTAACACTCGAATTAACCGTAATATTAAAGAAATTCCATGCTGTTAAACCAACTAAAACAAAAACAGGTAAATTTTCTTCTCTTGTTTTAAATACTATTTCTACTATAAATGTATATACTAACATAAAACATAAAGGATCTAATATCCACCAAAGCCAATTTAGATATGAATTAGCTACCTCAGTCTTTAAGTTAGATTTAGTAGAATAAATTATATATTTATAATATTTTTTAATATCATTAAAAAATTTCTTCATTTTATCACCCATAATAACATTTTATCATATATTTTAATAATTAAAAAGTACTATTTGGTACTTTTTGGCTCTGGAATTTGATTTACACCATTTATAGGTTCTTGAAGCTTTAATTCTTCTTTAATTTTTGTAGTAGATATTCCTTCTGTTCTATCTAAATACACAACTTCACAATAATCAGTTAAATAATTAAATCTATCACTGCCAGCCCAATCACTTCCCATAACAACAACATCAGCCTTATATTCTTTAATATCATTTATTTTTTGTTCCCAATTTTCTTCAGGAATAACTAAATCAACATATCTAATAGCCTCTAGCATCATTTTTCTTGTTTCATAGTTATGATATGCTTTTTTACCTTTTAATTCGTTAAATTCATCTGTACTTAATGCAACTATTAAATAGTCACCCAATGCTTTTGCCCTTTTTAATAATCTAATATGTCCATAATGTAATAAATCAAATGTTCCATAAGTTAATATTCTTTTCATAAATCCTCCTCATATAAATTTTTATGCTCAAATTGATTATGGTCAATTTTTTCTATTATTTTTTTATACTTATTTTCTCTTCCTATATAAATTATTTTATTAAAAGATATATTGCCAAAATTACGCAATGCTTCTCTAAACAAACATTTATCCATTAATTTTTTATCATTAAAAATTTTTATTCTTATTTTTTCTATTAAAGAAATAAAAATTTTATTTGTCAACGGTATATAATTTACTTTTTCGTTTAAAATTTTTACAAAATTTAAATTGTTTTTTAATATTTGTTGATCAATTAAGAAGTAACAATTAATGTCATTTTTATTAAGCAAATAAGTAAAATAATTATTAGCAGCTAACTCAATATTACCATCACTTATATAAACTAAATTGAATTTTTTATTTCTTCTCTCTTTATTATTATGTTTATTAAATATAATATTGCATAATTTTTTAGTAGCATCGTACGAATCAAATTCACAATATTTTTTTTGAAATTCATTATATTTTTTATAATTTTCATTTTTTAATTCTTTAATTAAATCTTCAACATTTTTCACTATAGGAAAAGGCAATTCCCCAAATTTTAAATATAAACCTCTTGATGATAAATACTCTTCTTCATCATAAGCAAATAATATAATTTTCTTGCCAGTATTAGCAAAATCAAAAAATACACTTGAATAATCAGTTATCAAAATATCCGCTAAGTTTAAAAAATCATAAGTTTCTAAATTTTTCGGAAAAGGTTTAATTTTTGTAAATTTTGTAAAATCAATCTGATTATTAACAAATAAATGCAATTTTACATAAAAAATTTGATTATCATCTAAATTATTATCTATATATTGTAAATATTGGTTAATAATTTTTATTTGTTTTTCATTTTCTTTGTTAGTCATAACTCCACGCCAAGTTGGCATATATATATATATTTTTTTGTTTTTCAAATTCAATTGTTCACGTAATTCTTTTTCACGATTTCTATCAAAAAAAAC
This sequence comes from uncultured Mycoplasmatota bacterium, assembly GCA_946488855.1. GTDB lineage: Bacteria > Bacillota_I > Bacilli_A > RF39 > UBA660 > Faecisoma. Next base: position 2,806 of record CAMLWC010000001.1, on the reverse strand, counting down.
AGAATTTCTTGGATAGCCTACATTTAATATTTTTCCATTATATAAATCACGAATCATATAAGCATCTAAAAATTGGTTTTCCATAAACTTATTTGGATATACCAAATAATCAGAAATCAAAAAATTTTTTTGAACATTATCAATTTCAAAAGCTGATTCAATATTATCTTTACCCATTTTCTTTAAAGCTGTTCCATGCCATGTATTTATAATAATTTGATTATCTTTCTTTAAATAATTTCTAAAAAAGGTTGAATCAGTAAATAAATACTTACTTTTATATAAATATTTATAATATTTCAAAGTATATGATTTAATTATTTTTACATTTATTTTATAGTAATTTAATCGGTCTCTAATGCACGAAACCTTATCCTTATCTAAAGGAATTATAATTTTATAATTTTTATAATTTTCATATATTTCTTTAGTAATATAAAACATATTACTAGCTAAATCAGAGCAATTTTTAGATTGAATAAATACAACTTTGTCATTAATTTTACTATTATAATATTTATCAATAATACCCTGTCTTATATTTTTTCTTATTAATTTTAATATTTTAATTATTCTTTTTCTTTTTATTAAATTATATTTTCCTTTTAAATTATAAATAATAATTAATAATTTTAATTTTAATTTGGAATGCCCATTAAATACATCTAATTTTTCAGCAATTTTTAGTAAATTTAGATTTTTCTTATTTTGAATTTTAGTACCTTCCATAATTTTTATGTATCCTTCAATAAAATCATTACGATATTTTTTTGGTACTCTTTTTCTATAATAATATAAAAACTTATCCAAAGAATATCTATAAAAACCATTATAATCAGCTTTATTTTTAGTACTTTTTAAATATTTCATACATTCAGTTAAAGCAGACAAATATGATTTGTAATGTTTATCTGTTTGATGATTAATGTTTGTTGTAGATCTAGTATTAATTCTAATTATATATAACTTTTCATCCAATATTGAAATTTTTTTAGCTTTAGTTATAACTTTTAACCAAAAGGGGACATCTTCATATATATAACCTTCACCATATTTAATGTTATTATTTAATAAAAATTCTTTTTTATATAAATTATTTACTGTATAATACGGGGTTAAATAAAGCATATCTAAACATTCAGCCCCTTCTAATAAACATTTAGCTGGTAAAAGTGTATTTTCTTTAACTCTTATATTTTTTTTAGTTTCATTTTTAAATTTTGACCATTTAAAAAAGCAAAAATCACTATTATCTTTTTTTATTTGATTGTATGATTTTTCTAGTGTTAAAAAACTTAAAATATCATCAGCATCCAAAAACAGTATATACTTGCCATTTGCATTTTTTAAGCCTAAATTTCTAGCATATCCTTGCCCATGATTTTGAATATTTATTAATTTTAACCAATTGTATTTTTTTTGTTCGTCTTCAACTATTTTTTTTGTATTATCAATAGAACCGTCATTTATTATAATCATTTCAAAATTCTTGTAAGTTTGATTAGCGACTGATTGAATACATTCAATTATATATTTTTCTGCATTATATGCAGGAACTATAATTGTTATCTCTATATCATTTTTAACCATTAAAAACAACCTCCACAACTCTCTTTGATGCATTTCCATCATCTAAATAATTAAATTTTTGATTAAATTTTTTGTATTTATCTTTATATATTTTATCATAATTATCGATATTTTTAATCTCTTTTATTAAATTATCTTCTTGCTTTACAATTGGCCCTGGTAAAATGTCTAAATCAAAATAGAAATCTCTTAGATTATTTTTATAATCATCTAAATCATACATATAAAATAACATTGGTCTTTTCAAATTAGCAAAATCAAAGAAAACACTTGAATAATCAGTCAATAATATATCTGAAATTATATATAATTCATTAATATCATCATAATCTGATACATCATAAATAAAATCTTTATATTTGCTAAAATCAAAAGAATTTGAAATAAAATAATGTGTTCTAAATAATATAATATAATCTTTTTTTAATTCTTTTTTTAATTTATCAAAATCAATTCCTAAATTATAAGTATATCCTAAACCAGAAGTATGTTGATTATCTCTAAATGTAGGTGCATACAAAATAATTTTTTTATTTTTAGGTAACTTTAATGTTTTTTTTATTTTTTCAACATCTTCTTTTTTATAATTAAATAAATAATCATTTCTAGGATAACCTTTTTCAATAATAATATTTTCTTTACCTAATTTTTTTAAATTAAACGCTGATGTAAATTTTTCTGTACAAAATTTAGAAGGAGAAATAAAATAATCAAATTTAACTGCATCTAAATCATTTTTTTTTCTAATCTCATTGATTGTATTTAATACAGATCCTTTAACTTCAATATCATATCTTAATTTTTTTAAAGGTGTCCCATGCCAACATTGTAAATAAATTTGATTTTTCTTTTTTTTAATTGCAACATCAACTAAAGAATTTACTATCCAATATTTAGAAGAAGACAAATATTTGAAATATTCCTTACTATTTGTTTTAACTATTTTAGTTTGTTTTCCTAAATCATATTTTTCTGGATTTTTAAATGCCCATACAAATTTATAATCTTTATATTTTTTATTTTTTATCATATATTCATAAATAGCTTTGGGACTACAAGCATAATTTCTACCATTATAAACCTCAAACAAAATTAATTTGTCATCAACTTTATATTTATAATAATATCTTAAATATTTTATTTTATTTTTAATGTATAACATTTTTCTAATAATTTTTCTAAAAATAATATTTTTTTTAGAATTAACAACTATCAT